>JAJFVI010000270.1 GCA_021371895.1 Eubacteriales bacterium
GGTTCGTGATCGTGTCGGTCAGGCGCTGCAGCGCATCCGCGCCGAGCTGTGCGGCAGGCGCTGCAAAGGCTGATAGCTGCGCTTCCCGCAAAAGGAATTTGGCGATGGGCACAGTAAAAACGCCGGTCAGCAGATCGCCAACGGTACAGTCATTTCTCAGGCGGGTGAGCGCATGCAATTGCCCCAGCACGGCGTTGTCGGTATCGGCATCACTCATCCCCATGCCGGGTCGCAAATCCAGCGCGACGCTCGCGCCCGGCGCGGTGAAACGGGCCAGCTGCATGGCGGCGATACCGCTTAACGCGTCCTCGCCGAAGAGAAGCTCGCCCTGCGTCTGGCGCAGTACATCCCCGGAGGGGGAAAGCAGCGTGAGCTTCGCGCGCACGCGCTGACCTGCGAGCCCGGCTATGCGACGCCTGTTGGTGAGCAGCGCGCACATTGCCGGGCGGAGGGGCGTCAACTTGTGGCCGAATGCGGTTAAAAGGCCGTAGGCGCTTCCGTCGGTGCCGTGTGCAGGGGCGGCGGTACCGCCGACGGTGACGATTACGCGATCCGCACGCAAAGTTTGTATGCTCACGGGCGGGAGTACGGCGGCTGCCGCGTCCCGCCTGCCTTTTCTTTGCGGTTCCGGCGCCGCGAAGGTCTGTTCCGCGGTCAGCAGGAAGTGATCACCGTCGCGCTTAATTTGCGTTACACGCGTCCCGGTCATGATTTCGACACCGAGCTGGGATGCGCGTAACAACAGCGCGTCCACGACCACCGAGGCCATAAGCGCCGCGGGATATACGCGCCCTTCCTCCTCAACGCGCAGAGGGACGCCTACCGAAGCGAAAAAAGCGGTCAGTTCGGTGTAACCCATGCGAACCAATACGGCTTGGGCGAAGCGCTCGTCACCGAAATAGACGGGTGCGCCTGCGTTAAGCAGGTTGCCCCGACCGTTACCCGTAACGCCGAGCTTTTTGAGCGGTTTGGAGTTCCGCTCCAGCACCAGCGTACGTTGGCCGCGTTCCGCCGCTGCAATTGCTGCGGCGATTCCCGCCGCGCCGCCGCCAATAATCGCCGTGGTCATGGATATCCCTCCCATGGGTGTATCATAGCAGATGCGCACAGGTTAAGCAACGATTTCCCCTTCTGCTGAAGCCTGTGAAATACGTGCGCGGGAATCCACAATGTGGCTGTGGAAAGCGCATGGAAACAGGCTGCCGGAATTGTGGGGAAAACGAGGAAAGCATGAGGCGATATACGTGAATCGAAGCGCTGGCAAGCGTTCGCGATGCCTTGCGCAGCGAGGCTGCCGCGCGTGCCCCTGCAGAGGTGAAAAGCGGGTAAACCTTATGATATAAGGGTTTACATGTGAGTAATCATCAATTGATACGGCTTTGTTACAATTATATGTAAGGCTGTCGCGATGCTTCTGATGGTTCATCTTTGCGTGCGGTTTATTATGGAAAACTAATGAAACAAGTGGGGCATTATCGTTTCTATTAGGGGGAATGACGCGCAGACAACCAGCCTGAACGCCCTTTTTGCCGACTGGGGCGGTCGGATGCGGGGATACTCGCGGACGAACTGTTTGTGCGGGGAGACAGGCATGCCAAACCGCCAGAAAACAGCCATCCCAGCCCTTCCGGCAACGTGGAATCGGCTAAAGCGGGATGTTTCAACCGCCTGGAGCGACCGTGGAAAAGCCTGTGGAATACAAAACCGCCAAAAGTGGAAAATGCGTGGAAAGATGATGTGAAGAACCTGTAAAGACTGGAAATGCAAGGGATTTCACGTCACCGGAAGCCAGCCGCACAAGGCGTGCGCGGAAAGGAAAGAACGCTGGAAGCGAAACGGAAAAGGATTGAGATGTAAAGGTTTTGAAGCGATATGTTATGATTCCGTAACAGAAATTTTTAACGTTGGATTCTCTGCAAACGACGCTTATATTTTCGTTACACAGGTAACAGTTTTTCCATTCGGATCATGTGGAAAAAGTGCAGGCATACGCATAAAAATAGGCTTCATTTGCAGGGAATACCGTGCGGTTCCAGAATAAGGATCGCTGAAAAAACGAAAATGGAAGCAAGCAACCATCGCGACGTACGAAACCTGCGCAGAAACGGGTCTTATGACGAAAACGCCGCGCTTCTACCTTCACATTGAGGGGAGGGGCCGGGATTGAGGAAAATCATGAGGATGATTCCGCACGGAAGTATGGAGAACGGGTGGAGAACACGTGTAATAACCATGTAAAGCATGTTTTATCTACATTTTCAGACGATGTGACATTTTGCATCCAGCCTGTCACGCATGGGCGCAAGGCACAGCGAACAGGCATAAAACCCTTTCGTATTCAGCGTTTTGTCGTTATTCTCACGCGATGGCTTTGTTATCTTGTTGGAACGCGCGTGCCTGTGCGTGACCGTCGAGAATTTGCGAAAAGGAGGGGCGTAATGTTGTGCGACTGTGGAAAACGTGCGTCGTAAACGAAATGTGTCCGGAACGAACAGCAGTTTATTTTCTTGACGATGATTACAGTGTTGGAAGCGCAAACGGCGAAAACAGCGCGAGGTTTTGCCTGCCGACGAAGTGGGCGGGCGCTGCGTACGGCGTATGTTTGCGCCGGATAGTGCTGAAATATCCGCCCGGCACTAGCCAAGCCGCCGCGGTTTTGCTATAATAAACTGAAAACACATAAGGAGGCAAATGAAATGCCGTTAGTCAATACAAGGGAAATGTTCCAAAAGGCGTACGTAGGCGGGTATGCAATCGGCGCATTCAACGTCAATAACATGGAGATCATTCAGGGCATCACCGAGGCCGCGAAACTGGAAAACGCGCCGGTGATTCTGCAGGTCAGCAAGGGCGCGCGCAAATACGCCAAGCACGTTTACCTGATGAAGATGATTGAGGCCGCGCTGGAAGATACCGACCTGCCCATCGCCGTCCATCTGGATCACGGCCCCGACTTCGAGACCGCGAAGAGCTGCATCGACGGCGGCTTTACCAGCGTGATGATCGACGGCAGCCATCTTACCTTTGAAGAGAACATCGCCCAGACCATCAAGGTGGTGGAATACGCGCACAGCCGCAAGCAGTACGTTACTGTCGAAGCCGAGCTTGGCCGCCTGGCCGGCGTAGAGGACGACGTAAAGGTGTCCTCCGAGGACAGTTCCTACACCCATCCCGATGAGGTGGAGGAGTTTGTAAACCGCACCGGGTGCGACAGTCTCGCCATCGCGATCGGCACCAGCCACGGCGCCTTTAAATTCAAGGGCGAAGCAAAGCTGCGCTTCGATATTCTGGAAGAGGTCGGCAGGCGCCTGCCCGGTTACCCGATCGTGCTGCACGGCGCCAGCAGCGTCGTACCAGAATATGTGGAGATGATCAACCGCTTCGGCGGCAATATGCCCGGTGCGCAGGGCGTGCCCGAGGCGATGCTGCGCAAGGCCGCAAGCCTGGCCGTTTGCAAAATCAATATCGATAGCGACCTGCGCCTGGCCTTCACAGCCGAAATTCGCAAGCACCTGGCCGAGCATCCCGACCATTTTGACCCGCGCCAGTACCTGACCGACGCTCGCGACGGCATCCGGGATATGGTGCGCCACAAGATCGTCAACGTTCTGGGCTGCAGCGGCAAAGCCTGATCCGCTTCACCCGGCAGTTACACGCCCCGCGTCCAGGTTGCCGCATAGATTGGTGCGGCTCCCCGGCGCGGGGCGAACGCATGCCCCGTCCAAAGGGCGAAAATGCCCTCTCTCCTGAAAAGAAGGGATGCGAACCGTGAAAACCACGCTGGGCCGCGTGCGCCGAGCCGACCAGGATTTCCATTTGATCGACCCGGGCGACAGCATTGCCGTGGGCGTAAGCGGCGGCAAGGACAGCCTGCTGATGCTCTACGCGCTGACCATGTACCGCCGCATCCGCCGGGAGGATTTTACCCTGCGGGCGATTATGCTCACCGCGGGGCCGGTGCCGCCGGACGCAAGCAAAATCGAGGCTTTCTGCGAGACGCTGAACGTGCCCCTTATGGTGCGTTACACCGATTTGTATCAGATTCTCTTTGAGATACGCAACGACCGCAGCCCCTGCCCGCTATGTGCCAAAATGCGCCGCGCCATGCTGTGTGATATGAGCCGGGAAATGGGCTGCAACAAGCTGGCGCTGGGGCACCACCGCGAGGATGTGCTGGAAACGCTGCTGATGAGCCTGATTTTCGAGGGGCGTTTTCACACTTTCCACCCCAAAAGCTATATGAGCCGCTCGGGCATCACCGTGATCCGCCCGATGGTCTACATGCCGGAGAAGGAAATCATCCACATGCAGCGGCAGCTGGGCCTGCCGGTGCTCGCTAACGATTGCCCCGCCAACGGCCACACCAAGCGGCAGGAGATGAAAGAACTGCTTTTGGAACTGTCCCACCGCTACCCCCACCTGCAGGAAACAATGCTCTCGGCGCTGAAAAACGCCGACCAGTACAGCTTGTGGGAGAAGGAGCCGGAAACGCAGGAGGAATAACCGGGTTTTGCATCAGCAGCCCTGCTTTTCGGAAACCGCATGGAACGATTCGCGTTCACCCTAGCTGAAGCGTACGTGGGGCGAAACGCTGCCTTACAGCATAAGGCGCGACGTTGGAGGCAAAGGCGAAGGCTGTGCAT
Source organism: Eubacteriales bacterium (assembly GCA_021371895.1). Taxonomy (GTDB): domain Bacteria; phylum Bacillota; class Clostridia; order Christensenellales; family Aristaeellaceae; genus CAXXOK01. The sequence goes on from JAJFVI010000270.1 coordinate 4,644, forward strand.
GATCTTTTTCAATTGGACTTTTTCACGGGCAAACGACAGCGCCGGCCATTTGGCCGGCGCTGTCGTTTGCCCGTTGATTGGAGGGCTGCTAATAGACGAACCTGGGCGTCACGCCGACGTAGATGCGCGCGGCGCGGTTTTTATAAGTGCTACGCGCGATTTTGACGCGTGCAGTCTGCGCGCCATCCGTATAGGTGCATAGGTAAGTGTCCACCACGTACCCCTCGCTGGCCTCGATGACTGTCTTTTGCTCGTCGGTATAAGTGACGTACTTGGCATCGGTATCTTCGACATACTCGGGTTCGGTGGGTTTCGCCAAGTTCTCGACGGTCTCGGTTTCCAGCTTGTAGCTGGTGGAGCCCATATCCAGCCCGTAGATGCGCACCTCGCACAGCAGACGATTTTTATTGGAAGGATCTGTGATGACGTGCGCGAGCATATAGATGTCGCCGCCGGAATTATTGCGAAATGCGAAATCCACCTCGTGTCCGCGCGTGTCGCTCACCGTAGCGTCCATGCCCATGTTGGTGTAGGAGACGGGCGTGGAGTGCGACGTATGATCGACGATTTTCATGCCTGCCTGCACGGCCGCCAGGTAGACCGTGGTGCTGGCTTGGCACACGCCGCCGCCCCAGCCGGGCACCAGCTCGCCGTAATTGTACTCGTACGCCTGATAAAACCCGTTGGCCAGCGTGCGCTTACCTACGACGGAGTTGAAGGAGAACTTGCTCCCGTCGCCAAGTATCTTCCCGTTGATGCGGGAAAAGGCGACGCGGATGTTTTCGTTTCGCGAATCGGTGGAGTGGCTGTCAATCGGTGTAACCGTTCGGAAGCGGAGGGTGTAGTTCTTTTGCAGGTCGGCCAAAGTAACGCTTGGCTGCACATCGTCGGCCTGCACCAGCACTTCGCCGGTGGTAAAGGTTTCCACCATGGCGAGGATCTGTGCGCGAATTGCGTCCACATTCAATTTCTTCCCGACGACATCGCTCTGGAAGGTAAAAGGCTGGCTGGTGTTATCGGGATTAAAGGAGAGCAACGCCGCGCTTTGGGGCGCCACGTAGGCTGCCTTTTCCAGCATGTTGAGGATCGAATCTATCGCGGAGGTGTCCCCACTCTGCTCGACGCTGGAAAACTCGTGCTTCGTCTGGCGGGCGGCGTCGATTTCCGTTTTTAGCTCGAAGATCGTTTTACGGTTTGTGCTGCTGGTCTCGTGCCCAACCGCCCAGGCGGCTTCCAGCGCTTGGGTGGGGTCGCGGCTGATGCCCAACGTTTGGGCGGTAATATCCTTGTATTCTCCGGCGGTGCTTTTCAACCGCACGTACCAGGAAGTAAGTTTATCGCTGATCTGTTGATATACGGCCTGATTGCCTTCCTCCCACGTCATCCCCTGCAGGCTGAGGCCATCGACGTATACGTTGTCCACGAATACAGAGGTATAGGGCCGCACGTCTGACTGCGTATCCAATACGTAAATGCCGCCGCCCGCGGCGGCCAGCGCAAGGAGCACAATCAACAGCTTGAACAGCTGCCAGCCGAAACTCCGCCTTTTCGGTGCTCTCCGACCCCCGCCCGTTGGCGCGCCGCCGGAGGAGCGATTGCCCGTGGCTTTCCCGTGCGTGGCGGTATACGGCGTGCCAGCCGGCTTGGGGGACGGCGAAACGGAGCTCGGGGGTTGGTAGCCCTGGCTGAACATAGACACGGCTCCTTTAGCGAAGGATGTCCAAAAAGGGAAAGGGCACTGCGGCGAAACGGAATTCGAACCGCGAGGCGGAAAAAGGCTACGGGTTGTTGACCACTGTAGCCGGTGTTGCGCCGAGCTCCACGTGGCGTAACGCCATGGCGGCGGTCAACGCCTCGACGTCGGCTTTCCATGTACGCCACCCGCCCGGCAGGTCACCCAGGCGCGTGTGAGCGTCGCTGTCGCCGTGGAAATCACTCCCGCCGGTCACCAGCAGTCCGCACCGGTGGGCGATGCCCTCCAATTGCCGAATATCACGGCGGGAAGCCGACGGATGATAGATTTCCAGTCCCTGAAGGCCGATAGTCTGCAATGAAACGATCAGCGCCTCCAGCGCTTGTGACGCCAGACACATGCGTACCGGGTGCGCCAGCACCGGTATCGCGCCCGCGTCGTTCAGCAGCATTATAGCCTGCGTGGTTGTTATGTGTTTCAGCGGTACGTAGGCGGGTTTGCCCTCGAGCAGGTACTGGTGAAAAGCCTGCTCCATGGTATTCACCACGCCGGCGCGGATCAGCGCACGAGCGATGTGGGGACGGCCTACAGGGGTTCCCGGAGCGTCGGCTCCGGGCAAGACATCCGGCGGTAGTTCGATGCCTAACTTCCGCAGTGCTTCAAGCATTTGCGCGCCGCGTTCCCGTCGTTTCCGTCGTAATTGGGCGATGGCCGCCTGCAAGGGAACATCGGTCTCGGCTACGCCATAACCCAGAATATGCGTGTGGCCGTCCTCGCCTGTACTCAGTTCCACCGCGGGGAAAACCGTCAGGCGATGCCCGGCGCGGTTGCACTTTGCGGCGGCGTCCGCCATGGGGCCGAGGCCGTCGGTGGTATCGTGGTCGCACAACGCCAGCGTTTCAATCTGCTTTTGAAGCGCCAGCGCGCACAGCGCCGCGGGTGAAAGAACCCCGTCGCTATACGCGCTGTGCACATGAAGGTCAATTGGGTTCACGGATCGATGAAGGGAACGCGGTCGTCGGAGGAAGGGCCCTCCATGGCCGGGCGGAAGGTGGTGGGCACGGGGACGCTCTTCACGGGCTCCGGCTCCGGCTCCTCTACGGGCAGGGTCGGCTTCACGGTTTCCGGCGGGAGTTTTTCGCCATTCATCACGGCCTCGAATTCCTTACGGACCAAGGTATCGCGTTCCAACAGCGCCGAAGCGACGGCTGCCAGCTGTGTTTGGTGCTCGGTCAGGATGCGCTGTGCGCGCACGTAGCATTCGTCCACGATGCGCTTGATTTCCGCGTCGATGGAAGCGGCACTGCGCTCGCTAAATTCGCGGCTGTGGCCGAACTCCATGCCCACGAATACTTCCTGGTCGTTAGAAAGGTACATGGTGCCCAGTTCGCTCATGCCGAACTGGGTAACCATCCGGCGGGCAAGCTCGGTGGCGCGTTTCAGATCGCTGGAGGAACCGGTGTATAAATCGTCCAGTGCGACCTTCTCGGCGGCGTGGCCGCCCAGCGCCATGGTGATAATGCCCAGCAGGGCGGTCTTGCTTAAGTTATCGTTTTCCTCGGCGGGAAGGCTGAGCGTATAACCGCCGGCCTGGCCGCGGGGCACGATGGTGACCAGGTGCACATCGTCGCATTCCGGCAGCAGGTAGGAGAGCACGGCGTGGCCGGCCTCATGGTAGGCAACCGTATGGCGATCGCGCGGCGTCACCTTGTGGCTCTTCTTTTCCGGGCCCATCTGCACGCGGCTGATGGAGTCCACCAGGTTTTGCTGGCTGATTTTCTTGCGCTTTTCGCGCACGGCGAGGATGGCGGCCTCATTCATCACGTTTTCCAGATCCGCGCCGGTGGAGAAGGGCATGCGTTTGGCGACGTTCTCAAAATCTACATCGGGGCCCAAGGGCTTGCCGCGGCTGTGCACCTTCAGGATCTCTACGCGTCCTTCCAGATCGGGGAAGTTGACCGTTACCTGGCGGTCGAAGCGGCCCGGGCGCAGCAGCGCCGGGTCCAGAATATCACGGCGGTTGGTCGCAGCCATGACGATAACGCCTTCGTTGATGGAAAAGCCGTCCATCTCCACAAGTAGCTGATTGAGTGTTTGCTCGCGCTCGTCGTGCCCGCCGCCTAGACCCGCGCCGCGGTGGCGGCCCACCGCGTCGATCTCATCGATAAACACAATGGCGGGGGCAGCCTTCTTGGCCTGATCAAACAGATCGCGTACGCGGCTTGCACCCACGCCTACGAACATTTCCACGAAATCCGAACCGCTGATGGAGAAAAATGGTGCATTCGCTTCGCCCGCCACAGCTTTGGCCAGCAGCGTTTTACCGGTGCCCGGAGGGCCTACCAGCAGTACTCCCTTAGGGATGCGTGCGCCCATATCGGTATAAGCCTTGGGGTTCTTCAGGAAATCGACCATTTCCTGAAGCTCCTCTTTTTCTTCGTCAGCGCCCGCGACATCCTTAAAAGAAATGGGGTTTTTGGAAGGGTCGCTGATGCGCGCGTGGGATTTGCCAAAGTTCATCACTTTGTTGTTGCCGCCGCCCTGGCGAGCGATAAGGAAGTACCAAAGTGCTGTGGAAACCACGATAATCAGGAGGAACGGCAGGAGTTCGACGTACCATGGCGTAACCACGGGCGCGCGGTACTGCACGGTAAAGCTGAAATCCGTCACGCCAACGGCGTCAATCGCCTTGCCCGTCTTGGTAGCGGTAATCTGCCGCACCGTGTCGATAAAATCGCTGCCGATGGTGGTTTCAAAATCGTAATTGCGCTCCGGAAAATCTGCCTTTGCGGCTGTTGTGTTTGTGTACAGCCCAACAAGAGACGAGCCGCGAATCGCGACCGCCTCGACCTGATCGTTTTCAATTGCCTGCAGCAACTGGGGATACTCAATTCGACGATCGACCGTTTGGCCAAAGCCGCCGTTGAGCACGAGGGCGATCAATATGAATGCGGCAATGAGCGTCACGTAGCCCATCATACCGCGCTGTGTTTTTTTCAATCCGTTATCCTCCTTGTGTTCAAGGAGCCCGAGGCTCCCCGAGACCTGTTCGCTTCCTAAAATAATGCGATAACCATACCCCAGTAAGGCTATCAAGATCAATTATACCATAGAATTTCAACAAATACCAATATCAAAAGTAAAAACGTTCCGCGCCAAAAGGCGCGCTTCAGGGGGAGGTTGCCCCTGGGTGTCCCCCTTGCTTAAGAATAACTTTGAGTGCTTATTCTTGATTGCATCAATAGGCAGGGGGGGGCGCCTGCGGGCGTGGGCAAGGGCACCGGAGGGAAGCGCGTGCCCTGTGGGCACCACGGCGAAGCCGTGAGCGACCCGCAGGTGAGGAGTGAAGCGAACGGGCAAGCGGCAGCGCAGCCCGCGAAGACTGAACGACTGGAACTTCCGCTCGCCCTTTGGAAACCTTCGGGGTTGCCTTCTCAATTCCATCAATAGGCGGGGGGTGCGCCCCACAGGGTGCATTCCCCGTGCTTACCCCGAAGGGTGCAGGGGCGAGCGGAAAGCCCCTGCTGCGTACCGCAGGGCGCATCCCCTCCGTAAAGCTTTTATCTCTTTCACGAAAGAGAAGAAAAAAAGTCCCCTCCCCGGCTTTCACCGAAAAGGGGGCTGCAAGGGGAACACTCCTTGCTTTGGCTAGCTGAAATCAGCTTATTCCGCCAGATTCTTGTACTTGGCGTACTTGGCCATGGCGTCGGCTTCGTTTTGCTTGAACAGATCCTGTGCCACGTCGGGGAATTGTTTGGCCAGCGAAGAATAGCGAATCTCGCTCTTGAGGAAGTCCTGATAGCCGCCCGCGGGCTCCTTGCTGTCCAGCGTGAGGGGATTTTTACCTTCTTCGGACAGCAGGGGATTGTAGCGGAAAAGCGTCCAGTAGCCGCATTCCACAGCCTTCTTGATCTCCTCCTGGGAGTTGGCCATGTTGATGCCGTGGTTGATGCAGGGCGCATAGGCGATGATGAGGGAGGGACCGTGGTAGGCCTCGGCTTCCTGCATGGCCTTAATGAGTTGCTGCGGGTTGGCGCTCATGGCGACGCTGGCTACGTACACATAGCCGTAGCTCATGGCCATCATGCCTAAATCCTTCTTCTTGGTGCGCTTGCCGGAGGCGGCGAACTTCGCCACGGAGCCGGTGGGCGTCGCCTTGGAGGACTGGCCGCCGGTGTTGGAGTACAGTTCGGTATCCAGCACAAGGATGTTGACGTCCTGGTTCTGCGCCAGCACGTGATCCACGCCGCCGAAGCCGATATCGTACGCCCAGCCGTCGCCGCCGATGATCCATATGGATTTCTTGGTCAGCAGATCGGCGTTCTCCACCACTTCGCCGGCCAGAGTGCAGGCTTCGCAGGTGCAGCCGTCCTCGATGCCGTCTTTGCAGGCGGCTACCAACAGGTCGCCGGCTTGCTTGGAGATCGTGGCGTCTTCCATGCCTTCCAACCAGGCTTTGCCGGCCTCTTTGATGGGCTCCGCCGTGTAATCAACCGCGATGAGCGCCTTTACGGTATCGGTGAGCTTGGCGCGGCGCTGTGTGTAGGCGAGGTTCATGCCGAAGCCGAACTCGGCGTTGTCCTCAAACAGGCTGTTGGCCCAGGCGGGGCCGTGGCCTTCCTCGTTGACGGTGTAGGGGCATGTGGGGGCGCTGCCGCCGTAGATGGAAGAACAGCCCGTGGCGTTGGCGATCACCATGCGATCGCCGAAGAGCTGAGTGGCAAGCTTCACATACGGGGTCTCGCCGCAGCCTGCGCAGGCGCCGGAGAACTCAAACAGGGGCTTAAGCGCCTGGCTGGTCTTAATAGAGGTGATCTTTTCCGGCCGCACCTGCGGCACGGTTGTGGCGAACTCCCAATTAGCCTCCTGCTCGCTCTGGCTTTCCAGCGGCTTCATGAACAGGGCCTTGCCCTTGGCGGGGCAGACCTGCGCGCAGTTGCCGCAACCGGTGCAATCCAGCGGGCTTACCTGAATACGGAACTGCAGCCCGGCAAACTCCTTGCCGGTGGCATTCTTGGTTTTGAAGGTTGCGGGCGCATCCTTCATCTTTTCGTCGGCGATATAGGTGGAGCGGATGGCGGCGTGCGGGCAGACCAGCGAGCAGGTGCCGCATTGGATGCAGCTGTCGATCTGCCATTCCGGCACGTCCACGGCGATGCCGCGCTTTTCGTACTTAGTGGTGCCGGTGGGCACGAAACCATCGGGACTGAACGCACTCACGGGCAGTGTGTCGCCTTCCTGCGCCAGGATGGGATCGACAACTTTCTCGAAATACGGATTAGCCTTCACTTTCACGGCTTGGGCACCGGTGGTGGCGTTTGCCCACGCGGCGGGCACTTTGATTTCCACAAGGCCGCTGATGGCGATGTCGATGGCGTCCGAGTTCTTCTTGACGATCGCGTCGCCCTTGTTGCCATAGGTCTTCTTGGCATATGCCTTCATATACTCGTCGGCCTTATCGTAGGGAATGACCGCGGAGAGCTTGAAGAATGCGGCCTGCATGATGGTGTTGATACGGTTGCCCATGCCCACCTTCAGCGCCAGGTCGATGGCGTCGATGTTATAGAAGCGGATATGCTTTTTGGCCAGCAGGCGCTTCATGGCGGAGGGCAGGTGCGCATCCATTTCCTCGGCTGTCCACGGACTGTTGAGCAGGAACACGCCACCCTCTTTAAGGGAGGAAACCATGTCGTACTTGGTGACATAGCTGGGGTTGTGGCAGGCCACAAAATCGGCCGCGTCGATCAGGTAGGTGCTCTGGATGGGCTTTTTGCCAAAGCGCAGGTGGCTGACGGTAAGGCCGCCGGACTTTTTGGAGTCATAGGCGAAATAGCCCTGCGCGTACAGAGCGGTATGGTCGCCGATGATCTTGATGGAGTTTTTGTTGGCACCCACGGTACCGTCGGAGCCCAGACCGTAGAACTTGCAGCAGATGGTGCCTTCCGGCGCAGCAATGATCTGCTCGCCAAGCGGGAGGCTTAAGTCGGTCACGTCGTCAACGATACCCACGGTGAAGTGGTTCTTTTTGGCACCGTCGAAATTGTCAAACACAGCTTTCACCATCGTGGGTGTAAATTCCTTGCTGCCCAGGCCGTAACGGCCGCCCAGCACCTGCAGGGCGCAAACGCCATTTTCCAGCAGCGCCGTGCAAACATCGGTGTACAGCGGCTCGCCCACCGAGCCGGGCTCCTTGGTGCGATCCAGCACCACAAGTTTCTTGCAGGTCTTGGGAATCGATTCAAGGAAGCGGCTGGTGCAGAACGGGCGATACAGGCGTACTTTCACGAGGCCTAGCTTCGCGCCCTTGGCGTTCAGATAGTTGACGGTCTCTTCAATGGTATCGCAGCCGCTGCCCATGGCGACGATCACCCTGTCCGCGTCGGGAGCGCCGACGTAGTTAAAGGGCTTGTATTCGCGGCCGACGAGCTTGCTGACCTTGCCCATCACCTCTTCTACGATCGCGGGCGTCGCGTCGTAGAACTTATTGGCGGCTTCACGGTTCTGGAAGTAGATATCCGGGTTTTGCGCCGTGCCTGCCTGGTGGGGATGATCCGGGTTCAGGGCACGGCCGCGGAAAGCCTTGACCTTGTCCCAGGGTACAAGAGGTTCAATGTCCTTATACTCGACAGCATCGATCTTCTGCACTTCGTGGCTGGTGCGGAAACCGTCGAAGAAATGGAGGAACGGCACGCTGCTTTCCAGCGCGGACAGATGCGCGATCAGCGCCATATCCGCAGCTTCCTGAACGCTATTGCTGGCAAGCATGGCAAACCCGGTCTGGCGGCAGGCCATTACGTCGGCGTGGTCGCCAAAGATGCTCAGCGCGTGGGCGGCCAGCGAACGGGCGCTGACGTGGAACACGGCGGGCAGCACTTCACCGCTGATCTTATACATATTGGGGATCATCAACAGCAGGCCCTGGCTTGCGGTGAAGGTGGTGGTCAACGCGCCCGCGACCAGGCTGCCGTGTACGGCTCCGGCTGCGCCAGCTTCGCTTTGCATCTCCTGCACGTGTACGGTCTGGCCAAACAGGTTCTTCTGACCCTTCGCCGCCCACTCGTCCACAACCTCGGCCATCGGCGAGGAGGGGGTGATCGGGTAAATGGCCGCCACATCGCTGAATGCATACGCGATGTGGCTTACGGCGGTGTTGCCGTCTACGGTCATTTTAATGGACATTGGTTGTTCCTCCTTAAATTAAATATACCATTGAAAGCCGTTTGTCCCTGGCCGCGTCGCGGCCTTCCCGCCATGGGCGGACGTCCTTGCGCACGCATTTGGGGCGACGCGTAACCCAAACAAACGGATGTTTCCAACAACCATATATTATAGGAACTTGCGTAAGAAAAGTCAAGGGAAGCACAGGGAAAGCCATGGCGCGGATTCAGGCATTAAAAGGCCGGAAACCGCTTCCACAAAGCTGCTTGCGCATGGTGTGAACGCAAAGGCCGGGTGAGTTATTTTTTACAACTGTATTGCAGTGCCGGGCAAAAGTACGCTTTTCGCGCATGGCATAGCGCGCCGTTTTTCCGGTTCAAGTGTAAAACGCAAAACGGAACCGCGCCTAATGCGCGGTTCCGCAGGGAAGGCCGAAAGACTGATGCTTCGCAGTTATTCGATGGAGGTGATGGAAGCTGCGATCTGGAGCGCCAGAGAGCCGTAATCGCTGTCGGATGAAGGATAGAACACGAACTGATACAGACCCACGCCGGAAGCGCCCAGCGTCATGAGACCCGTTACGTCGCTTTCAGCGATATCCTAGCTGACAAAGGGAATATCGTTGATCGTGAATTCCTCAACGTTCTCATAGGAAGCGGCCAACTCGGCGGCGACGGCGGCGATGTCGGTGGCGGTGTCAAGCTCGGTGTAGGCAATGGTGAAGGTGCGAGTATTTTCGGGATTCGCGCAGCTGTAAATGATGCCGATGGCAGCCTCTTCTTCACTTACCTCTAGCACGTTCCAGTCCGACGGCAGGATGACCTGAAAATTGTAATCCGCGAAGGGGACGACCGTGCCATCCGCGACGGTTTCCACTTCGAGCGCCGGTTCTTGCGTTACGGTTCCGACGGCCGTGGTGGTTTCTGACAGAGCGCCGAAGGTAAACAGGCAGGACAGGACAATTAACAAGGAAAGTATTTTTTTCATTTCGGGTTCCTCCACATCCATGTTAAGATAACGGCATTCCGAATGCTTCATTATCGTAAACAATTAGAAAATGCCTGTCAAGCGGAAGCCAGGTGGATTCCCGGCTGAAAAGTACATGGTTCCCGCGCTGGCTATCCATTGGTTTACCGGAAGTCTTCAATTGCCGGACTGACTTGCGTGCGGCGCGCTCCGCGCTATCGCCCAACCTTGTCGGCGGGCGTGGGTTTTGCCGCCGCTCGGCTCCCGACGCGCCCTTTATGAACTTTGCAAACCCCGACCCGCATGATCTGCACAGGCCGGAGGCGAAGGGTTCGTTCCAGCCGGAAACGTGTCAGCGGATACCGTTATGAGCGTTCTTGCGGTTCAGGGCGTCCGGCTTTGTTCGCGGATTTCTTTGCGCCAAACAGGATTTCGCGTTTGCGGGTTTCGCGCTGGCGGCATGCCAGCCCGTCATAGCGTGCTTCCCGTTGGAGCTTGTGATAGTTTTCCAGCCGGCGTTTGTCCAGCGTTCCATTCTCCAGCGCCGCGCGCACCACGCAGCCCGGCTCGTTTCCGTGGCGGCAGTCGGAAAAGCGGCACATGGCGGCCAGCGCGTCGATATCCGCGAATGCCGCGCGCAGGTCGATCGTATCCACGCCCAGCTCGCGCATACCGGGGGTATCGATGACTACGCCGCCGCCGACCACGGGGAGTAGCTGCCGGTGGGTGGTGGTATGCCGCCCTTTCCCAACCCGGCTGATTTCGGCGGTGGCCATGGCGACATCCTCGGTTAGCAGGTTGATGATGGATGATTTGCCCACACCCGACGACCCAAGAAAGGCAGCGGTGACCCCGGATGGAACGAGCGAAAGAATCGTCTGCCGGGCGGCAGGGTCTAAAATGGAGGTGGTCAGCACATCCGCTCCGGCGGCCAGCGCGCGCACCTGCGCAAGCTGTTCCGCCGGGCGCTCACACAGATCGGCCTTGGTCAGCAGTACCACAGGGGTCGCGCCGCTCTCCCACGCGACGGCCAGATACCTTTCCAGCCTGCGGATATTGTAGTTTTCGTTGAGCGACATGCACAGGAAAGCGATGTCGATATTCGCGGCGACCACCTGCGTATCGTGCGTGCTGCCAGCGGCTTTGCGGATAAAGGCGCTTTTACGGGGCATTACCTGCTGGAGTATGGCGAAGCCAATGCCGCCATCAGTATCCGGCAACCGCGCCAGCACAAAGTCCCCCACGGCGGGGTAATCCTCTGTGGACAGGGCTTCGTGCCGCAGTTTGCCGGACACTTCGGCCGGGGCGTCGCCCAGTTCGGTGATGATCGTATACTGATTTCGGTGCTGCGCCGTTACGCGGGAAAGCGTAAGCGCGGGATAGGAAAGCGATAGAGATAACAGGCGCTCGTCGGCGCCGTATTGGGCCATGATATTCAATGTGGTAAACCTCGATAACGTTTATCAAATGAGCAATACATAAACGTATGGGAGGTTGGGAGGGAAGGAAAGGCCGAAACGGTGGTTTGCAGCGATGGGAAGGAACAGAAAACCGACGGGTTCAGCGCTTCCTTAGCAAGCCCCTACCTCCCGGGGTAGTACAATCTCCGCGTACTTCATCTGCTGTTTCATTCACACGCATCTCCTTTCAGGGAAGAAGTATTGAAATTATAACATACATCTATATGAAAAACAATTTCTATAGATATTAATGCACTACGTTGGGAGCAGAGCGGATTGTTTGTTGTCCTTCTTGCAAATGTTCTGTATAGGCAAACATGTTTTGTATAATTATCTAGCGGATAACGCTTTCTGTATTTTTTCTAGCTCCTTTGTTTGCTTCTTCATTTCATTTAGAATGTCTTCGCTTTCACTATTAACGGAAAAGAAAGTGGCATAACTGTCAAGATCAATTTGAAATTCATCGTAGTATGTTTCTTTTCCATCTGAATAAGAAATTCTTCCTGAAAGTAGGGGTTTATTGTGATTCTGGTGGATTTCATTGGATGCGAAAAATAGATTGTAGCAGTTTCCGACCCCAATAATGCATTCTTTGTTGATATTTTTTTCTAGTGAAGAGAGAAAACCTACTTCATTAATGCTATCCAAGAATTCCTTATCAAGTTGAATACGCACATGGTTCGCTATTCGTTTTCCTTGGTTGGTGAAGCGGAGAGCATAAAATGATCTCTTTTCATAAATCAATTCAGTTGTAATATATGGTCGATTTTCTTCGTCAAACTGGCGTTTCAACTCTGCGGTCTGCTCTTTCAATGCGTTTGTAGAACGTAAATTGTATATACATATTAAAATTGTAGCACCAACATAAAAAGCTGTTAGGATTACCATAAGCCAATCTGTCAATAAGCTCGCCTCCTCTAATCTGTTAACATGATTGATCTACTACATATATCTCATTCACCCACTAGCCTTACAATGACATATTTTACCACACCTAATTAAGTTTTTCAATGAAAACGACGTATATTATGACAATATACGTCGTTTTCAATATCCTATAATTGAAGCTTTACTCCACTTTTCCCTCAGCCTGCACGGGTTGCTCCATTCGTGGTACCCCATCCGTAACAAACAGCCGTCCTTCGCTGTCCGCGTCCACGGTGATCACCTGACTGGGAAAAATATCCCCGGCGACCAGCTTGCGCGCGATCAGCGTTTCCAGATGGCTCTGGATGTAGCGCTTTAACGGCCGCGCGCCATAGGCGGGGTCGAAGGCGGCGTCCACGATGGCGTCCACGGCCTTGTCGGTCAGTTCCATGTGAATGTCCTGATGTTCCAGCCGATTGGCGAGATGTCTGGCCTGCAGGCGTACGATCTGCACGATCTCATTCCGTTCCAGAGGCTTGTAGAACACGATATCGTCGATACGGTTGAGGAACTCCGGGCGGAAGCTGGTTTTCAGCATCCGCAGCACCTCGTCGCGTGCTTCGTCGCTGATGCGGCCGTCCTCAAGACCTTCCAGCAGCAGGTGGGAACCCAGGTTGCTGGTCATACTAATGATGGTGTTCTTAAAGTCCACCGTACGGCCCTGACTGTCCGTCAAACGACCGTCTTCCAGAACCTGCAGCAGAATATTAAACACATCATAATGGGCTTTCT
>JAJFVI010000279.1 GCA_021371895.1 Eubacteriales bacterium
CGCCTGTACACGATCCAGAGCGTGATCCAGGTGGTGCTCACCAAGCTTGCATACCTGTCCATCGCCTTTGGCAGCGCTACGGCACGGCCCGCGATACTGCTGCTTACGGCGCTAATGGCCGCCTTCACATTCGTGTTTACGCTGATCCAGCGCCGCAGGTTTGACGCCGGATTTCAAAAACAGGTGGATAAACCGTTTTTACGGGAGATCGGTGCTTTCGCGGCTCCGCTGATTCCTCTGACCATCCTTTCTTGGCTCAACTCGTCGGTAACGACGGTGGCGCTAAAAAACTTAATGGACGTTTCCGCCGTGGGCGTGTACACCTCCGCGCTGGTGCTGGCCTCCACCGTCAACTTGATTCAGACGGGGTTTAACACCTACTGGGCGCCATACGTGTACGAGCATTATCAAAGCGACGAAAAGGCTCGCTTCTACACCGTGCATCGGCTGATGGCCTGCCTGCTGACCGGATTCGGGCTGACGCTGACGCTGTTGCAGGCGCCGGTTTATCTGCTTTTTGGGGCGAGTTTCCGCGGCTCGGTGATCTATTTCCCCTTTCTGTTCCTCACTCCCATCTGCTACTGTTTGGGCGAAACTACGGGGATGGGCATCGGTATTTCCAAAAAGAGCTACTGGAACACGATCATCTTTCTGGTTTCGGCGCTGGTCAACATCGGGCTCTGCTTTGTGCTCATCCCGTGGCTGGCCGATGCTGGCGCGGCGATGGCTGCGGCGGGCTCCGCGATTGTGATGCTGCTGATGCGCACGGCCGTGGGCGAAAGGTATTACCGAGCGATTACGCAATACCGGTATCTGGGCTACACCGTCGGGCTGATGCTCGCCGCGTCGCTGGGCAATTATCTGCTGCGCGGGATGGCCGCCGCGAAATACGCCCTGCTGGGGGCGCTCTACCTGCTGGCGCTGTACCTGTTTCGCAAGGAGATCGCCACATTATGGAACACCGTAAGGCAGATCGCGCGTGAAGGCGCGGGCGCACTGAAACGGCGGGCTGCGCAAAGCGGGTCTAAGGGAGATCACACATGAAGAAACGGATTCTGCTGATCGCGGACGCGGGCAGCTTCTGGACGAAGCGCTACATCGAAAACCTGCTCCTGCCCGACGGCTGGGATGTCGTCCTGTTTCCGATTTGGGACGCGGACAGCCAGTTTACCGCGTATTATCAGGAAAACGGCGTCGTGCTCTACCGTGACCAGCACACCTTGCCGATTATACGGCGGATACCCCGGATGCGGATGTGGACGCGCATCGCGCTTAACGCGCGGGCGCTGGCGAAGCTGGGCCCTTTTACCGCGATCCATAACCAATATCTCTCCCAACGGGATCTGGCACTGGCTTTCGCGGTGCGCCGTTCCTTCCCCAAGGCACGGTGGGTATGCAGCTTTTTGGGCAGTGATCTGCTGCGTTCCGATAAACGCGCACTGCGCCGCATGCGCCGTTATATGGTCGCGTGCCACGCGATTACGGTGCATTCCTCGCTGCATTTTCAGCGTATTCGCGACGCTTTCGGTGATGCCGTGGCGCGTAAAACAGCGCTGGTGTATTTCGGGCAAACCGTTTTTCAGGATATTGACCACGTGCGCGCCAAAGCCGACAAAGCCGCCTGCAAGGCGCATTTCGGCCTGTCCGGGGACAAGCCTTTGATTTGCCTGGGCTATAACGCTTCCCCCACGCACCGGCATCTGCAACTGTTGGAAAATCTGCGCACGCTGCCCCCGGAAAACCTCGCGGGCTGGTCGCTGGTATTGCAGATGACCTACGGCTGCGACGACGAGACTTATTTTACCAATGTGCGCAAGGCCGCAGAGGCGATGCCCTGCCAAACGCTGATCCTGACCGAGTATATGGACGGGGTGGAAAGCGCGTACCTGCGCCTCGCCGCGGACGCGTTCGTGCTGGCTATCCCGACGGATGCGTTTTCCGCAAGCATGCAGGAATACCTCTACGCCGGGGCGCGGGTGCTGCGCGCAAGCTGGCTGAACTACCCCCAACTGGAAGCGCTGGGCATTCAGACCATAACATTCACCGACATCGCGCAGGTGCCGGCGCTGCTGGAACAGGCGCTGGAAACGGAATTGAC
>JAJFVI010000295.1 GCA_021371895.1 Eubacteriales bacterium
GGTGAGAAGGACGCGCCGCTGTTCGCGCTGTACTTTCAATACGGCCGATACCTGACCATTGCTGCCTCCCGCGCGGGCGGGTTGCCCATGAACCTGCAGGGGATTTGGAACTGGGAAATGCAGCCTCCGTGGAGCTGCAACTATACCAGCAACATCAACGTCCAGATGAACTACTGGCCGACGCTCGCCTGCGGGCTGCAGGAATGCCTGGAGCCGTATTTCACTTTTCTGGCACGGCTGTGCAAACAGGGGCAGACGACCGCGTGCGTCCATTTCGGCTGTCGGGGCTTTACGCTGAGCCATAATACGGATCGCTGGGGGAGCACCCAGCCCGTGGGGGTTGCTCACGGTCAAAAGCAGGGCGTGCCGGGCTCCGGGATGTACGCCTTCTTCCCGCTGGGCGGCGTGTGGATGTGTCAGGAGCTTTGGCGGTATTACGAATACACGGACGATACGGATTTTTTAGCCCTCACCGCCTTTCCCATCCTTAGGGAAGCGGCGCTGTTCTGCCTGGATTTCCTTACGGAACACGACGGTTTCTGGGTCGTATGCCCCTCCGCCTCGCCGGAGAACGCCTTTACCGCGCCCAACGGGGACACGGCCTCCGTAGCCTGGGGCTGCACGATGGATATGACCCTCGTCCGGGAGAGCTTCGCTCATTTTGAAAAGGCCTGCGCCGCCCTGCACCGGGACGATGCGCTGCTTTCCGAAATCCGCGTAAAGAAAGAAAGGTTGTTCCCCTGCCACATCGGCCGTTTCGGCCAGCTGCAGGAATGGTGTGAGGATTTCGACGAGCCGGAACCCGGCCACCGCCACCTGTCGCACCTGTACGGGTTGTTCCCTTCGGAGCTGTTCGCGGGTGACGAAGCGCTGATCGCGGCGTGCCGCAAATCCATCGACCGCCGACTGGCGCACGGCGGCGGGCATACCGGCTGGAGCTGCGCATGGCTGATAAACCTGTTCGCGGTACTGGGCGACGGCGAAAGCGCCTATCGGCAGCTTGTTACGCTGCTTACCCGCTCCACCGCCCCCAATTTGTGGGATCTGTGCCCGCCGTTCCAGATCGACGGCAACTTCGGCGGCACAGCCGGGATCGCAAACATGCTCGTGCAGGATCGGGGCGGGGAACTCCGCCTGCTGCCCGCATTGCCCCGCGCCTTTGCCAACGGCAGCGTAACAGGCCTGCGCATCAAAGGCAACCGCGCGGTCGACCTGCGCTGGCAGGATGGGAAACTGATCGAACAACGCATATATACCTGTGAGGATTAGTTTTTCACAGAGCAAGCTTTCCAACTTCGTGCTCAACGCGACCGGCACCGAAGGCGTATGGGGCTTCGGGCATGATATCGGCTACAATCGCACCGACTGGGACGTCGTCACCGACCCCAACTACGGTATGCAGGTTCGCTGGGATGCCTATGTGAAGGCGGGGATGCCGGAACTCAAGACCATGGATGATCTTGTCCCCTTCCTCCAGGCGCTGCAAGATGCCGTGCCCGTGAATGAAAACGGCGAAAAGGTATACGCATTCGGCGGTTTCCCCGATTGGGAAGACTGCGTAATGAAGTTCACCTGGGATCTGATGACCTGGTACGGCTATGCCGAACAGGATTATCTGGGCGTCAACTGGAGCACAGGCGATGTCGTGAATCCTTTGGAGGAAGGCAGCCTGTACCAGAAGATGCTCTCCATCAACAACCAACTCTATCGCGCCGGGCTGTTTGATCCCGAATCCATCAGCCAGAACTACGACGCTTACTCTGTCAAGGTGGATGCGGGCCGTTATCTGCTGGGCCTGTGGGGCTGGAAGATGCAGTCCTACAACTCTGCCGAGCGTACCGCCGCTGGAACAGGCTATGTAACCATGATTCCCGAAGACGCGGCCCCCGTCGTTGTAGGCACTGCTCCTTTTGGCAGCAACCGTGTATGGACCATCGGCGCTAATTGCCAGTACCCTGAGCGCGTGCTGGAAATGATCGACTGGCTGTGCTCCACCGAGGGTCTCATGATCTATTACAACGGCCCGCAAGGACTCTGCTGGGACTATGACGCGAACGGCAAACCCTACGGCACCGAATTTGGCTGGAAATGCTGGAAAGACGAATCCAACACCGAAATGCCGGCCGAATACGGCGGCGGCACCTATGCCGACGGCAAGCAGGCGATCAACAACTCCACCATCCTGATGAACGCCTATGATCCGGAAGGTGGCTTCTGCTACAACCATGATGCGTGGGACGACGGCATTGCGAAGCTGGCAAACAACATGCTTAAAGCCTGGAGCGCGGATTACGCCGGCGGCGCTCGTACCGGCGTTGAGTATTACAAGCTGACCGGCCGCTTCTCGCTGCATCCCCTTACGATGTACACCATCGCCGCAAGGCCCGATGATTTAGCTATCAAGCGCTCCCAGTTCGCTCCCATCATGAAGGAGTACAGCTGGAAGTGCGTCTACGCCGCAAGCGATGAGGAGTTTACGACGCTGTGGAACGAAATGGTTGAGAAGTGCAAGGCTTTCGGCTATGACGACGTCACCGCCTTCTACATGGGCGAAATTCAGAACAAGCTGGACGCGATCGCGGCTGGCAAATAAGAACTTTCCCGGCACGCTGCCCGGTACGGGCGGCACGAGGGGCGGAAACAGCATGTTTCCGCCCCTCGTGCTTGTCGACAAAGTGGCTGCGCCACTTTGTCGACAAGCACGCCTTTCACCCGGTTGCTCAGTCGTCGCAGGCTACACTGCCGTTTGCCTGCTCGCTTCGCACCCCACTTCCGGGTCACTCACGGCTGCGTCGTGGTGCGCACAGCGCACGCGCTCCCCTTTGATGCCTGTTCGCTTTGCTCACGGTCGGTGAAAGGCGCAGAAAAACCTTGCTGCGCAAGGCTTCCGAAACCACCGCACATCTCGCTGGTTTCGGAATGAAGTCGGAGGGTTGCGACCCTCCGACACCACCCTGGCCTTTGTCGTCAGTCTGGAGTAGCGGAAACAGAATGTTTCCGCCACTTTTGCATACATACATCCCGCACGCGTTGCTGCGTAACGGCGCGATTTCCGTCTGCCGGATGGAATCTGATAGAATTTTGCATTTCTTTTAAAATATGTTTCGGCTTCGCTGCTTTGTGGTATATTATTTGTAACCGAAGAGGAGGTGGGCGAAAGATGCGTTACGTTAAAGTATTACAAGCTGATAGCTTGCAGGATGGCGAAAAGATCAAGGTAACCCCGGGAGATAAAGCGCTTCTTGTCACCCGTGTACAGGGCGCCTACTACGCAATTGACAACCGTTGTCCTCACATGGGCGGATCGTTATACGATGGTCGCCTGGAAGGCGATACTGTCCTCTGTCCCAAACACGGCACGGCGTTCAACGTAAGAACCGGCAAGGTGACGCGTAACGGCCGCATTGCTTTCATATCGCTCAAGGTTAGTGATGTGAAGGCATATCCCGTAAAAATCGAGAATGGCGATCTTCTGGTCGGCCTGGATTGATCGCCGGATACTTTATAAGCCGAAAGTCGGATTTTGCTTAAACAATATCGTAAGGAGATGCTTTGATATGAAGAAGAACGTCGGAACCGTGGATAAATGGATACGCATCGTTTTGGGCGTAGCGATCCTTAGCATGCTGGTATGGGTGCAAGGTGACCTGAAATGGTTGGGGCTGATCGGTCTGATTCCGTTGATAACCGCTTTCATGGGCTTCTGCCCGCTGTATTTGCCGTTTGGCATCAGTACGAACAAGAGCGAGAAGAAGTAACCCCCAACATCCTTCGACCGCCTGCCGGTAAAAGCACTTTACCGGCGGGCGGTTTCTGCATTTCCGGCATTATGATCGCCCTGTTTCGTTTTTCATGGCTCCGGAAGCTTTTCACCCGGCGGTGGCAAAATCCTCCCCGGTACGGAAGTTTTCGCGTTTCGTAACGAAATCCTCTTTACAGTGTTGGCGAATCGGCGTCTGCCCCGACTTCTGCCGGAGCCGCGGGGACATGGATGGGTATCCTTCTTTTCACCGCCTCCATACCGGTTCTATGTTCCCGACGGCGGCCAAAGCGCACGGCAGTTTGCGCTACGTGCGACGAGAGCTGCCCTGCACAACGCCTGGCCAACTGTTTCATCCGCAAAAGGGAGCGGCTCCTTCGCACGTCGGTACTTGGCCGTGCTGATTATCCTATATATATTGCTATTTTATTACTTTTTATATATAAAAAGCATAACAACTGTCGATTGTCCTATCCACTCTCCTTGTGTTATACTGTTATTATAGGATAAAGTTTTACGCATCCACGGAACTGGCACAGCCTTACGGCGGTTCACCCTTTTCCCCCGGTGAGCGGATGTTCCACAGCGCGTGCAACGGATGCCTTGATGATACCAAATGATTCGCCACCGGAATATAGCTGCCATAGCCGACCTGTTCGTGCTACAATAAGGAAGAGCGAGGAGAAAATACATGCAGGGCGAGAATAAAATCTATACCTCCCGAGAAGAGGTCGAGCACCTGCTGCAGCAAACGCAGGAAGGCGATAAAAGCGCCCGCGATGCGAAGGGCAAAAAGAAATGGTCTTTCGGGAAGATCATCCGGCGAAGCTTCTACGGACTTCTGATTTTATCTCTGCTGCTGATGCTGGGCAAGGTCTGGCTGGATCGTGCTAACGGACGAGCGCCCAGCCTGTTCGGGTATCAGGTATATGTGGTCGAAACCGGCAGTATGATCCCCACCCTGCCCGTCGGCTCTACCATTTTAATACGGTCATTGGGGACGGACGAGTATCCGCAGGTCGGGGACGTTATCACCTATACCCACATCGCCGCCGCGGTCACCCACCGGGTTACGGAGATCATCGCGGGGGACGACGGTGTGGTGCGCTTTCAAACCAAGGGAGATAATCCCGAAAATTCTCCTGACCCCTGGCTGGTGGAGCGAGAGGAAATTCGCGGTATCATGATCTGGCATTTCGCGTGGTAGTCGCAAGCAGGCAGCAAAGGAGGTACGCATATGGTGCGCCGCAGACGGGCCGCATTTTTACCACCTAACCCGAAAACCTATATCGTGCAGGCGACCAAGCTAACCTCCAAGGAAGTGTACGCCTATCCGGACGGGCGGAAAGAGACCGTGCTGCGCGGCATCAATCTGGAAATTCGCCGGGGAGAATGCTGGGGGATCGTTTCCAACGAACCTTTTGAATCCGAGCTTCTCCTGGAGATCGTCGGAAGCGTACGCCCCTACGGCGAAGGGCGCTGCATCCTGGTGGAACGCGGTATGATGCGCCGCAAGCGCGCGATCCTCCCCCACGTTTTCTTCATCTCCGACGGCGTTTCGCTGCCGACCAACATGAATACGCTGGAATACCTGATGTACGTCACCTCCCACTCCAAGCTGGCCGCGCAGCCCCGGCAGGCGGTCATCTTAAAGCTGTTGCTATCATCCAACCTGTACTACCTTACGCTGGTGCCGATTAAATACCTCTCCCGTGCGGAAAAGGCGGCCGTCTGCCTGATGACCGCATCCCTTTCGGGCGCTCTGCTGGTCATTTTCTCCGTCGCAGGACTAAAGTTTGACGAACGGCTTTCCGGCGGCATCCGAAAGCTGAGCGATATTATCACCAACCGGGGCGGCGCAATGCTGATTGGTTCCGGTGATTGTGATATGGTGCAGACGGTTTGCAGCCATGCCGCGTTTCTGCTGGACGGGGAGCTGACGCATCACGGCGCTGTAAACGAGGTAATGTCGTACCTGGATAAACGCGCATTCATCCTTCGGAGCCGTAATCCCCAAAGGCTGGCTACCGCTCTGCAAGCGGCGGAACCGGCGCTGGACGTGCGGGTATACGGTGAGGAAGTCCATTTGTACGACGATCGCAGCGAGCCGATTACGGAAGCGGAACTTCTAGCCTTGCTGCTGCATACGGGAGAAACGGTAGAGTCCCTGCAAAAGAGCACCAAGACCCTGGGGAACGCCTTCAAGGAGGTCGTATCCGGCCATGATTTATGATACGAATTTTATCCGCAAGGAATTCCGCAACGCCTACATGCAGCAGCAGGTATCACGCAAGCGGCAGTTCTTCCTGGGCATTTTCCTCGGGCTGTTGACTTTCGCTATCTATTTCAGCCTCCAAACTTTAAAAGAAAGCGTTATCAACGATGTGGCGCCGTTTTTACTTTTATCCAGTTATTTTTCAACGCTCTATATCTACCTGTTCTTGTCCCTGATGTTCAACATCATCTATTACATCTCCAATTACGAATATATGACGTTCATCGAGGTGATGCACAACCGCTGGTATACGCTGGTTCAGCTGGGATATCCGCCGCTGAAGCTGGTCGGTTCCAAAATTATAGCGCGCATCATTTCGCAGGCAGCCATCTATTCCATCGGCTACATCGCCACCATTTTCATTTCCTCTTTCCTTAAATTCCCACTGGTATTGGACTATCTGCTGACCATGTACCTGATGGGACTGATAGACATCGTGCTTCTGGCGATGGTATCGCTGACCGCCTCGCTGTATATGCGCGATCTGCTCAACGCGCGTTATCTGGTAGGAATGCTCGGCATCATGCTTGTCGCTTTTAAATTTCTTTCCAATTATTATTCCATTTTGGAGAACCGATCGTTGATGGTCAACGTACGCAATATGTTTGATTGGTCGCAATCGTTTTATATGTATATTGCTATGGCATGCATTCTCTTTTGCGTCGTCATCTGCCTGGTTCGCGGTCGCCAGCTTGCGCAGTTGTTCAACCCGCCAATGTTGCAAACCCTGCCGCTGCTGACCCAGAAACCCAGCGGCACCGTCGTACTGATCAGCGCGGACGCCGATAGGAAAAACATCCGTTCCCTGGAAGCACAATCCACTCCCACGCGGTATGCCAAGAAGTGGAGCATTGCCACGGTGGTAACGAGCATCCTCATCATCACCCTGATAGCCTCTATGCTGCTCATCAACGTAGCTGTACTGGCTTTCGGGTATGCTTCCCCGGAAAAAGAAACTTCCATATACGGTATTGTTCCCTATGTGTTCCAATCCTCCACCATGGAGCCCGCGATTATGAACAATGATATCGCATTTTTCCGCAAGCTCGATTCGCAGGCGACTCTTTCCGTGGGCGACGTGCTGCTGTTTAAGGATATGTCCGGGCAGGTGGACGTAGCCAGCCTGGTGGCGTTCACAACGGACGAAGTCACAGGCGAGTTAACCGGCCAGATGAAGGTGGATATCCTTAATTACATTGACGAGAGATATCGGGGGGTCGCCGCGCAGGTGATCGACCGCAGTCAGGTTTATGGCGTACACGTGAGCAACAACCGCTGGTTTGGCGCCATCGTACTGTTTGCCAATACGACGCTTGGCCGCCTGGTGCTGCTGCTGATCCCCACTTTCCTGATTTTCTTCTACGATCCGATTATCAAAATGTTCCGTAACCTCACTGAAGAGAAGGCATAAAAGTCTTTTTATCCTAAATATTAAAAATTTATTAAAAAAGTTGCAATTAAGTGTTGACATCTTAATTCTTTTCTGTTATTATGTGGTTGCGATAACCGATAAGCATGAGCTAAGCAAAATCACCAAATCCTTAGCCATGACGGACAGAATCGTTTGTAGCCAATGAATGTATGGATTTCCAGAGATTACATTTGTTGGTCGCTCATGATTTAAACAATAGCGGGTCGCAAAGAATTCTTAAGAAACTGTTAAGGAGAGAAAAACCATGAACAAGAAAAAGCTTTTACTGGTGCTTCTGGCGCTCGCTATTGTTACCTCTCTGTCTGCCGGCACCCTGGCTATTTACACCAAGACTGTGACCACCGTAGACAACGATGTGAAGGCAAAAAAGTTCGTCTTTACCGCC
>JAJFVI010000299.1 GCA_021371895.1 Eubacteriales bacterium
CCGCCGTGCCCACCGGATATTCCGGAATGTACGCTTTCAGCCCGCGCAGGCCGATGTTGTAGCTGGCGTTTAGCATGCCGCAGTAGGCGTCCCCGCGGTCGCTTTTGACCGTCTCACGGCTTTCTTCGGCCGCGGCAGCGAACATGACGGGGCCGTTAAAGCGCTGTGCCAGCAGCGTTTCCGGGCCTTCGGGGCCGAAGTTGCCCAGGTACACCAGCAGCGCGTTTACGCCGCCGTCGGCCAGTTCCTTGAGCGCCGGCTCCAGGTTCAGTTCGTTCTCGATAATCGAATTGACTTCCACAATTGGTCCGTACTTTTTCGTATAGGCCTGCACCAACGCCGAGCGGCGGATGCGGGAGAGTTGGATGGGGAAGCAATCGCGGCTCACGGCGACGACGCCGAGTTTAATATTAGGAATATTAGGCATCAGAATTCCCTCCTTCGTATTAAATGTCTAAATACTATTGTACCGAAAACGCATGGTGTGTCAAGCTGCAATTCGCCGAAAACAGCCCTAAATTGTTCGTACAAATTCCACAAATTCCGCCGACTGACTCGCCACAGGCCGGGGAAAATACAGGGAGACCGCCCCGACGTCGTTTCGGGGCGGTCTCGTTGCGCCTGCATCCTAAGGTTGTAAGCGTTGTTTAATTACTCGTAGCGCTTGTCATGGCGTTGAAAACGCTCGCGGGCAAGTTTTGTAAAACCGTTCCCATGAGAGTGTTTAAATTGTCATTCAGCGAGGTTACATAGGTGCTCATCTCATCGTCACTCAGCTTGGCCAGCTCCAGCGAAGTTTCCGGTTTAGCGCCGCCAAGGGTAGTGAAGTAGCCGCTGTCGTCCTGCACGACGGTATTGATCTTCAGCGTTCCCAACAGTGCCGCGGCGGCGTCCGCCTTGATGGCGCTGAAGCTCTCTCCAGTGGACAGGCTGAGCACAGTATTTACAGTCGTATCGGTAACCGTTTGATCCATGCCAAGCATGAATGCGGTTTGCGTATCATCCACGACCACGGTACCATCCAGGCTGGCGGTGACGTGGTTGGGATCCTGATAATCACAGCCCAGTGCCAGAGTCAATACGGATTTGCCGTCCTTGTCCAACACCGCCAGAGCACCTGTCACGGACGTATTGCCGATGTTCAGGTTGGCGTTGAGCGCTACCTTGTCCGTATCGTCCTTCACGGCGGTCACGTCCAAAGTATAAAGCGTTCCGGCTTCTGTCGTCTTTTTGACAGCCTGCACGGTAATATCCATCTTGAAGGGCAGATTGCCGGCATCCGCCGTGGTAGCCGTATCAGTTGTCGCCTGGACGGTCATATCGGCCAACGGCTGGACGGCAGTGACGTCGCTGGGGGTGAAAGTCCCCGTTACATTAACCAGTGAAGCGACGAAGTCTTTCGTTTCTCCGACGGAGTAAACCGTTGCCGTAATGGCGATATCGGAATCGGCCATTTCGGTCTTGGCCGTGGCAATGGCTTCCGCCGTTTGCGCGGCTAACTGCTCATCGGTCAGCGTGCTGTCCTGCGTTTTCAGCTGCTTTGTGATCTGGTCTTTCACGTACTGGGTGTCCATCATGGCGATAATATCGTCCATGGTAATCAGCAGTTCCGTTTTGGTGTCGGCCACGTCGCTGTCTCCTAGGGTGAACTCGCCCTTGGTGACCACCTGTTTGGCTTCGATGCCGTTGATCCAGTTGACGAAGCTTTCATCACCGCCCATGGCCTGGATGATCTGCTGCTTCACTTCTTCCTCGGTCATCATCTGCTTGTCGCTCGTTTCGCCCATGGCGGTCATCTGGTTGATGGCTTGGGTAAAACCCTGCGTAAAGCTTTCCACGGCCTGATCGCTTGTCCCGCTGCTTTGCATCGATTTAGCCATGAACGTTTTAAGATCGTCCCAGGTAAAGTACAGCGGTTTGTCGCCAAGCACTTCACTTTTCACATAGATACCGTCCGTCTCGGTGCGCATCTGAGCGGAAAAGACATCGGTACCACTGAGTGAAATGGCAAGCGCGCCGAAACCGTCGGGCAGTTTCTGGCAGCGCAAGGCCGTCGCAGCGCACAAATCGGTAACGATCTGGTCTGCCGCCAGTCCTGCGCCGGGTTCAAACGTAACGGTAGAGACAATCTCTTTCCCATCTGTGTTGGCCTGTTCCAACAATGCCTTCGCCGCTCCCTGCGCCATGGCGCTCACCGGAAGCAGCAGTGCGATAACGATGCTGAGAAGCCGAATAAACCCTCTGCGTTTCATTGTATAGTCCTCCTTATAGTCGGTTGGTTTTATCCTCAAGTATGATTATACAGGAGGCGGGTTGCGCTGTCACGCGATTTTTGTTAAATCATGGGAATTTAAACGTTAATCGTCGTTTTCCGGGTCTGAAAGCGGATTTTTCAACCAAACGGTCTGGTTGACGATGGGCGTGTAGCTTTGAATCAGCTTAACGACCTTCACGCTGACGTTCGTATCACTGTAATCGGAGGGCAGGGCGCGCGGTTCTCCGTTCTGCTGCATGGCGAGGGCAAGCTCCGCCGCCTGCAGCACGCTATTGGCCGTAATGCCGCCCATGACCACGGTACCTTTATCCAGCACCTCCGGCCGCTCGGTGGAGGTGCGCACCAGCACACCGCAAAAACCGAGCATCGCGCTTTCCTCGCTCAACGTACCGCTGTCGGAAAGGACCACCAGGCTGTTCATCTGCAGCTGGTTGTAATCCAGGAAGCCGAGTGGTTTTACGTTGCGCACCAGCGGGTGGAATTGAAAACTCCGCAGTTGAATAAACTTCATCGAACGCGGATGCGTGCTGTAAATCACAGGTACGCCGTAGGTTTCCGCGATGCGGTTGACCGCGTTCATCAGGGAAAGGAAATTGGGTTCCAGATCGATATTTTCCTCCCGGTGCGCTGAAACGAGAATATAGCGGCCCTTTTCCAGCCCGAGGCGCTCCAGAACGTCGCTTCGCTCAATGTCCGGCATCGCGTTTTGCAGCACTTCCCGCATGGGCGAGCCCGTAACGAAAATCGTCTTGCCGTCGATCCCTTCCGCCAGCAGGTAGCGGCGGCTGTGCTCCGTGTAAGGCAGGTTAATATCGCTGATGTGATCGACGATCTTTCGGTTGATCATCTCGCTGACGTTCCAATCCCAGCAGCGGTTGCCCGCCTCCATGTGAAAGATGGGGATTTTCAGGCGCTTGGCGGAGATTGCGGACAGGGCGCTATTGGTGTCGCCCAGGATCAACACCGCGTCCGGCTTCTCCTCCAGCATCACGTGGTAGCTTTTGGAGAGGATCGCACCCATCGTTTCGCCCAGGTCGGCGCCCACCGCGTCCAGATAACGGTCGGGTTTGCGCAGCTTCAGATCGGTAAAAAACACGTCGTTCAGCTCCGGGGCGTAATTCTGACCGGTGTGTACTACAATATGC
>JAJFVI010000324.1 GCA_021371895.1 Eubacteriales bacterium
TGTCAACGCCGGGATAAAATGACCGAAAAACGCCGGTGAAAAATGACCCAAAACGCCGGTTACCCCGCCGCCGGGATATCCGTCGGCGGAACCGTTTGAATCCCTGTCTTCAGGCGATCCTTCAGTCGATAGGTCTGCCCCCGAATATTGATCACATGAGCATGATGGAGCAGCCTATCCAACAGGGCCGTGGCGATAATCGTATCGCTGAGCAGTTCACCCCAATCGCTGAAGTATTTGTTACGGGTGAGAATAATGCTGCCATGCTCGTAGCGTTCGGAGACGAGTCGAAAGAACCATTCGGCCTCCTGCCGGCTAAGCTGCAAATAACCAACTTCATCAATGATCAGAATCGCCGGGCGCAGGTATATCCGCCATCGCTTATCCAATCGTCCCTGCTCCATGGATCGTTTCAGATCTTCAATGAGACGTGCCAGACTGGTATAGTAGACCGTTAACCCCGCCTTCAAAGCTTTCATGGCAAGTCCGACAGCAAGGTGAGTCTTGCCGACCCCAGGAGGACCGAGAAAGACCAGGTTTTCGCAACGAGCCGTAAAGCTAAGGGTGCCCAGTTCATCGATCTGCCGTTTATCAATGCTCGGCTGAAAGCTGAAATCGAACTCATCCAGTCCTTTCCGGTGTGGAAGGTGAGCCAGCCTCAGACGCATCTCCTCGCGCTTGCGATCCCGCTCTTGCTGCTCGGAAGTCAGCAGGTCGTTAAGAAATTGCGAATAGGTGTGCTGTTCCCGTTGGGAGCGCTCCATCTGTGCGTCCAGCAACACTGCCGCAGTCTCCAGTCCCATGGCGGCAAGCAGCACCCGGGCGTGCTCCAGTTCAACCATTAGAGACACCTCCCAGTAGCCGGTCATAAACGCTCAACTCGCGAATTTCTACCGTGCCGGCCTGTTGCCTCGCGCACGGGATGGGAACCGGGATACCCTTCCTTTCCGTGAGACCGTGATACTGGTCATGAAGCATGATGACATTTCCAGAACGATATTGCGCCTTATGCCTGGCCAGCAGTACGCCGCCATAGCAGATCTCCAGGAAGCCTTCGTATAGCCGGACGCGTACCTCCTTCCCGCTGTATTGCCACGGCACACCATAACGAATGCCATCAAAGCTAACCATCCCGTCGTGGGTTACGATGCGCTCCTCCCAGCGGTATTGATCCAGTTTGGCCTGTGACGGCAGCTCTTGCAGCTTCTCGCCGGCCAATTCCTGCAGAGGGATCTTCCCGGTCGTGTGGTGCACTTTCCCGTTAGCATCACGGCACCAGGCTACTACCTGACGGTTGAGATCATCCAGATCCTCAAACCGTCGTCCGGGAAGGAAGTTCTCTTTCACGTATCGAACCAGGCGCTCCACTTTGCCTTTGGTTTGCGGAGACCGCACGCGGCACACTTTCGGAGTAAAGCCCATGTCGGCGGCGAAATCCGCAAAACGCGTGTTCCAAATGGGCTTCCCTGCTTCCCGGCCTGTTACGACCGTCTTCATATTGTCGGTCAATATCTCCTGAGGCATCCCGCCGTAATATGCAAATGCGTTGACTATGCACCGCTGCAGGCTGTTCAGATCGCAACGGCTGGTGAACTCAACATACTTCATGCGGGAGTTGCCCAGAATGATGACGAACGCAGGCACTTTGTGCAGACTACCCTGAGCATCCTGGTAATGGCAGATGCCCCAGTCCATTTGAGCCTGTTTGCCGGGCGGCGTTTCATATCTGCGTACAGCAGGCAATGCCTTGGACGGCCGAAAGGGATGCACGTATTCCTTGAGAATGGTGATCCCACCTTCATAGCCCACGCCCTGCAGCCGCTCCAGCAGTACCACACAGTTGAAGATCCCTTGATTCATGAGGCCGTGAAGGAGTGGTTTATATCCATCCAGCTTTGAAAACCGATCTTTTGGAGGTGGTTTGTCCTCGCCTCGCTCAATATACTTGCGGGCTGTGTTCTTGGAGATCCCGAGCTGTTTCCCGATGGCATAGGCGTTTTCCCCGTTTCGCGCTTTTTCACGTATCATGAGAATCATCCCACTCCTTAGCATAGTGCTCGCCTCCACGATCTTCTTCCAGATCATGGTAGCGGCCTTCCTTGAGTGGGTCAATTCCTACCGGCGTTCTCGGTCAATTATACTCCGGCGATAACACACGGGGGGTTTCGTAAAGTTCCACATAATATCGTGCGGGTTAATGTAATCCGGAATCAAGCCTGTTTCCTGCTGATGGTCAAAGGCAACGGCAAGCTGATCGAACGCAAGTTCCGCGTCCCCCATGGATAGAGCCATGGCGTTGATGGCGCTGTCCCACATCCATACGTTGGTCATCCAACTGTTGCTCATCAGTACGCCCCGTCGTTTCAGGTGGCCGCGCGGAGCCACAACACTGCTCCACAAAATGTACAGGGCAAGCTGCATGGCCTCCCGGTAACGCTCGGGCGGTGTGGGGAAACGCTCGCAAAAGTCGTTGAATTTTATCCGAAGGTGTCTGCAGGTAGCATCCATATCGCATAAATAAGACCGTTCCTGCCAAACGGTGGTAAACGCCTCCACAGCCGCGCGCATTACGCCGCCTTCATCCGGGGTCAGGTCGCAATGGATATACTCGCTGCATTGCTGACCATAAGGCGCGTCTAAAAGCATCTGTCCCTGTATGACGGAAATCATGAACTGTGCCCTGGACGCGGATGTGTTGATATGGCAGCGCGTTTGTGTAAGCGGTTCGGCATACTCGTAGGTCACGGGCGGCATATCCAGCCTTAGGCCAAGCCCTTCTCCATGGACGATCAGGGTATCGCCGTCCTCAAAGCTGCACCTCAGCATTCCCCCCTCCGCGGTGAAAACCATGCAATCCGGCATACATTGCGCCGTATAGGGGCAGGGTTCCCCGTTTTTTAGCGGAATGAGCCGGAAGCACAGAGGCCGTCCGATGCTGTGTACTAACCGGAGATAGACACCTTCCGGTAGCCCTTCCAGCTCTCGGCCGAACCATGCGCGGCGCATGAACCGGAGGGTCAGGTAACTGCCCGGAATGCTGAAAGAAACTTTCTCCATGGGTATTTGAAACATGGGTTATTCTCCTTCTGGTAGTTTATGGAACGGGGGTTTGGGAGGCAGTTGACCCGGCAGGGTCAGGCGGCCTTCAAAATACAGGGCCCGGTAATTTCTAGGGGATACGCTCACCTGTTTGGTGAACGCTTTTGTGAAAGCGGAAAGGCTTTGGTAGCCTACTGCGGCGGCGATGCGCTGAATGGAATCCGTGGTGCTCAGCAGCAACGTGCGCGCTTGCTGCATCCTTAACGTAATCAAGTAATTCTGCGGCGGACGCCCGATATAGTGCTCAAAAACAGTGCAAAAATAGTTGGGGTTCAGCCCCACCTTGGCTGCAATATCCGTGATGTGAATGGGGGAACTCAGGTTTTTTTGCATATGAGCAATCGCTTCCTCCACGTACGTTTCCATACGGAAGTCCGATTTGAAAGCGGAGGCGCGCTGCTTGTTGTCGGCGATCAGCTTTGAAAACACCTTGTAACAGTGAGCGAACAACCGAGGTTCCACATAATCGTCCTTTTTCACGCATTGATCCAGCATATCGGAGATATGCGCCCAGTAGCTTTGCGGGTTGGGGCATAAAAAGGTGGGGTTTCGCCGGTCGATATGGGCTGCATGGAGATATTCGTTAAGCTTCACGCCGCCGAAAATGATCCAGCAATACATCCATGGTTCCTGATCGTCCGCCTGGTAGAAAGCGGGTGTATAGGCAGGTATGTAAAAGCCTTGTCCAGCGTTAAGCTGGTGGGTTTGTTTGCCTACACGAAACGTTCCCTTGCCGGAAACGATCATGTGGATGATATCGTTCTTACGTAAAAAGCGTTCGTCCATGAAAAAAGAAGGGTCGCACTGATGCACCCCGCACTCGTACAGATTCGCATCGCTGTTGCCCCAATACCCCAGCAATTCAAAATGGTAGATGGCTACGCGAATCACCTCCTTAGACCGTAATAATATCATATCACATTTTTTCTGCCTATAACAGCGACATTATTTGTCCATTTCACATATTGTCTGTTCACAAATACACATCTTGTTCCAAATTCATTGACAGCAGCCACAGGAGACGATATTTTAAAAATAGCTTACAGACAACATGGGAAAGCAATACGGGAGTTGATGAACGATGACCTCGGCGCAACCGCACGCAATCGGTAAGGCGCACCCCATTTTGCGGGATATCCGCAAACGGTGGATGCTTCACCTGTTTATTTGGTGCGGCCTCGCCTTTCTATTTGTTTTCAACATCATCCCCATCACAGGTTTGCAAATGGCCTTTCGGACTTTTAAGCTCAAGGACGGATTTGCCGGTATTTTCAATGGGCAGTTCGTCGGATTTCAATACTTCAACGAATTCCTGAGCGATCGGAAATTCACCGTGCTGTTGCGCAACACAATGTCCATCAGCGTTCTGAAATTGCTGTTCAACTTTCCGCTGGCCATTACATTTGCCATTATGCTTACGGAAATGCCTGGCCGGAAGTTCAAGCGTGTGGTGCAAACCGTAAGCTACCTGCCGCATTTTATTTCCTGGGTGATTGTGTCGGGTCTCCTGTTCACTTTCTTATCCAGCAGCAGCGGAATGCTGACCGACCTTTTTAAATCCATGGGCATTGAAATGCCGGCCATTCTGGTGAAGGGCGATTATTACTACGGCCTCGCCGTTTTCAGTGAATTATGGAAAGAGATGGGTTGGAACGCCATTATTTACCTGGCGGCCATCAGCGGTATCGACCCGACGCTGTATGAAAGCGCGCAAATTGACGGTGCGGGCCGAATCCGCCGAATTTTCAATATCACACTTCCTTCCATCCGCGGCACCATCGCCGTACTGTTGATTTTGGGCGTAGGCGGCCTGATGGGCGGCGCCAATTTTGAACAGTCCCTGCTTTTGGGCAACTCCACCAACATAGCCCGAAGCGAGATCATCGAGGTGTACGTTTACAACCAGGGCCTTGTAGCCGGTCGGTATTCCTATGCCGCCGCCGCCGGGCTGTTCCAATCCATGATCTCTTTGTTCCTGGTCATCAGCGCCAACTGGTTTTCCAGACGCTTTTTGGATACGTCGCTGTTTTAAGGAGGTGAACGAAGTGATAGGGATTCCCAGGCAGAAAAACGCCATCCGTCATACGCCGGAAGACCGTATCATCAACACGATGATTATTATTCTGACAACTTTCGTTTTCATTGTGACCGTCTACCCGTTTTATTACGTGCTCATCATGTCCTTCAACAACGGCAATGATGCCATGCGCGGTGGCATTTACCTTTGGCCCCGTGTGTTCACGATGGAAAACTACGGACAGTTCCTGAATGACTCCAAATGGATCAGCGCGATTTTCGTTTCCTTTGCGCGCACCGTATTGGGTACGGGACTGGGTGTGTTGTTTACTTGCATGGTAGCCTATGCCATGTCGTTTGAGGATTTAAAACTGCGTAAATTTTATTACGGCATTATGATTATATGCATGTATTTCAGCGGCGGTTTGATTCCATACTACTTAACGCTTCGTCAGATCGGGCTTCTGAATAACTTTTTAGTGTACATTATCCCGATGATGTTCAGTATTTATTACATGATCCTGGCGATATCCTTTTTCCAGGCGATACCGCGGACCTTGTATGAATCTGCCTATCTGGACGGGGCGAACGATGCCTACATCTACGTCAAAATAGTTCTGCCCCTGTCTCTGCCGTTATTAGCCACGTTAGCGCTGTTTATGGCTGTAAACCAGTGGAACTCCTGGATGGATACAGCCTTCTACTGCACGGGGCAGAAAAATCTGCGTACGCTCGCCTACCTGCTAAGGGATTTGATCGTTTCCAACGAAACGGGTGTGCAGCGCGGTTGGCAGGCCATCAGTGATGTTGCGGCGGGAAAAATGAAAGCCGTCACTTCCAAGTCCATCCAAATGGCTGCCATGATGATTTCCATCTTGCCGATTATCTGCGTATACCCCTTCCTGCAAAAGTACTTCGTTTCAGGCATTATGTTGGGCGCGGTAAAGGGTTGACCTTCCATGCCCGAGGATCCGGCTTCCCCCGCGCCGGGTTGTGGGCGCTGTAATCAGCAAACGTGGCGGAGGCTGTGTTGAAGTTTGCCATCCATCAGGAATGACGAATTTAAAAGCGGTTGGTGAAACCGCTTTTGAAGAGGAGCACGATTGTGCCCCAGAATATATACTGAGAAGGAGTGTGCATCATCTATGAAAAAAAGGTTCCTGAGCATTCTCATGGCGCTGATCCTGGTAATGGGGTTGTCCGTTCAGGCGGCAGTTGCCCAAGATAGCGGAGAAAGGGTAACCTGGCCCGAAAATCCGGAAGCAAAAACGTTAACCCTGTTTGCCGATTGTACCTGGCTGCCCTTCGATACACTGGACGGTATTGTTCCCCAGTGGATCAAGGAAAAAACCGGCATCAGCATTGACATGACCAAGGCGACCGACAGCAATCAAATCTCCCTGTTGATCGCTTCCGGTGACCTGCCCGATCTGATTATGACGGATAACCAGAACATCTTCCGTGAGCTGTCGGATTCCGGCCTGTGCTATTCGTACACGGATCTGATCGCACAGTATGTGCCAAACTGGAACGTTCCCGAAGTGGAACAGAAGATGAATGCTTATTACAGCACAGATGGAAAATACTACCTGCTGAAGAACTACTTCGACACCATCGACCAGATTATGCAGGCAAGCACCCCGGGCCCCAATAACGATCAGTTCCATGTGCGCGGCGATATCTACGAGGCGCTGGGCCGGCCTGAGGCGACCGATGAGGCAAGCTTTATGAACCTGTTGGCGCTGGTAAAGGAAAATTACCCCGATATGGTCCCGCTGGTTTTCCAGGCCCGCAATTACTCCGCATTCGCCACCATCGTCGGCCTCGACCGTAACAAGCCCACCGACAAGGACGGCAACTACGTGCATGAAATGTCCGATCCCAAATTCCGCGATTTCCTGCGCGTCATCAACAACTGCTACCGCGCCGGCTATATCACGGAGGAAAACTTCTCCTTCAGCACCGACGAACAGCAGATGCAGTTCGTTTCGGACGGCTCCGCATTCATGATTACCAACTACGCCCAAAACGACGAGAAGGTTTTCTCCGCGCTTGTGCAGCAGACCAATGCGGATGCGTGGTTTGAGCAGATGCCGCTGATGGACAACTACAACCGTACGATTTCCGTAACCGGTTGGGCCGGCTGCTTCATCTCCAAGAAATGCTCCGACCCCGAGGCGGCTATCAAGCTGATTGCCTGGCTTAAGGATGGCAACAACAAGATTGCCTCCCAGATGGGCTACGAAGGGATCGATTGGTCACTGGACGAAAACGGCGTGCTGCAATTGGGTGATCGCTACAAAGAGGCGCAAAGCGCCGGCAGCATTGATCGCACCTACACCTACGTTTCTTTCCTGCTGAGCGCTTCCGATTACCTAAGCGAGTCCAGCATCAACTATGCCGGCGGTACCGACCAGGCCCGTGAAATCTATAGTGAGATTCGCGACCGCGCTAACTGGTCCAACGTAGTAGGCATGTGCGAACCCGCGTCCGATTCCCAGGAAGGTATTATCAAGAGCCAACTGACGGATCTGATGAAGGAGTATTTCCCCATCGTTTGCCTGAGCGCGGACGACGCTGCGTTTGACGCGAACTATAACCAGATGATGACGGAAGCCCAAAACATCGGCGTCGACAAGCTAAACGCCTATCTCACCAAAACCTACAACGACCTGTGCGCGCAGTTCGGCACCAAGTAAACTAGCGGAACCACGGCGGTTTCGTTCCAAGGCGGGCTGCCACGCGGGAGCATACGCTGCTGCATGGCAGCTCGCTGCTCGTCGTATCCATTTGGTTCACCCCTCAGCGTCCCTATCAAAAGGACGGCACTTTCTGAGGCGTCTTGATGTTCATGAGGCAGGCTCACGCCTGCCGAACG
>JAJFVI010000331.1 GCA_021371895.1 Eubacteriales bacterium
CGCGGGTCGGCCGGGCCGGACGAAAAGGGCAACCCCCCGCGGTTTCAGCGCGGGGGGTTGCTTGCATGCAATGTTCTTTCCTCAAGTTGCGCTTCCCGTCTGGGTCGCGTCTGTGGTATCAGCCGGAGTCTGGACCTGTTCCGCCTGCGTCTGGATGGTCAACGCCGTATATCCGTCCGTCTCGTTGCCTTCCACCGTAATCTCGATCATCATGCCCTCGGCCAGATCGCTGAACGAAAGCGTCTCCATGGTAGCGCCGGAAGTGATTACCGTATCGGCGGTTACAGCGACGGTCACGGTCTTTCCCACGCCCATTGCCGACGGGTCACCGCTGCCATTGATTCCGCCCTGCGGGGAAGTGCCTCCCGGCTGGCTTCCGTTCATTTGCGGGCTGGTTCCATCCGTCGGCTGTCCGTTACTGCCGTTCTGGTCGCTTCCCTGCGGAGGCGTGCCGCCCTGCTGAGCGCCGCTCTGATCCCCGCCCTGCGGGGAAGTACCGCCCTGCGGAGAAGTGCCGCCCTGCTGGCTGCCGTTCATTTGCAAACCGTCTTGGCCGGTAACCGCAAGGGTAACGGTAGCGTCGCCAACCGCCGTAATGCGGCCGACGAGCAGCGATCCGTTCGCATCAGGCGAGGGCGTCGCACTGGTCGTCGCGTCCCCTTCTGCCAACGCCCAACCCATTGCAGAAACAAGCATGGTCACCATGAGCAAAATCGATAACATCCGTTTCATATGCTTTCCCTCCTGTCGCTCCCTGCGGAGCTTTCCCAAGTGTATCCCCGCAATTTGTGCAACAGGTGAACGGCGGGTGAGTAGCCGCTGAAACGAACCGCAACGTTGTACGCGCGTCGTTTCGCGGCCGTAAACCCCGCTTTGCCAACCCCCGCGGCTTGCGCTGCGTCGCCCAATGGCGTACAATAGCCCTGCGCCGGAACAGCCGGCGAAATGCGCGTGAATGAGGAAGGATCTGCACATGGATGTGATCGTCATCGGGGCGGGCCACGCCGGCTGCGAAGCCGCGCTTGCCAGCGCCCGCATGGGGCTGGAAACGCTGTTGTTGACGCTGGACGTGGGCAGCGTCGCCCTGATGCCCTGCAATCCCGCCATCGGCGGTACCGGCAAAGGTCATCTGGTGCGCGAGCTGGACGCGCTGGGCGGCCAGATGGGGCTGGCCATCGACCGCACCTTTTTACAAAGCCGAATGCTCAACGTAGGCAAGGGCCCGGCCGTGCACAGTCTGCGCGCACAGGCGGACAAGCGCCGCTACCACGAGGAAATGCTGCAAACCCTGTTTGCCACCGAGCACCTGACGCTTCGGCAGGCCGAGGTGATGGATATCCTGACGGTCAACGGGCGCGTATCGGGCGTACGAACCATGACCGGCACCGAGATTCCCTGCCGCGCCTGCATCGTTTGTGGCGGTGTGTACCTGAAAAGCCGCATCATCATCGGCGAGTATTCCAAAAACAGCGGGCCGCAGGGACTTTTGCGCGCCGAGGGGCTGAGCGATTCGCTCACGAACCTCGGCTTTACCCTGCGGCGCTTCAAAACCGGCACTCCCGCCCGGCTGGATGTGCGTTCCATCGACTTTGACGAAATGGAACCACAGGAAGGGGACGACCCGATAACCCCGTTTTCCTTCCTGACTGTCGCGGGGCTTGCCGAAAGCGGCGTCACGTTCCCGCTGGTCAACCGCCGCAAGTGCTACCTGACCTACACCAACGAGGAAACACACCGGATCATCCGGGAAAATCTGCATTTAAGCCCCATGGTTCGCGGGGACATCAAGGGCACGGGGGCGCGCTACTGCCCCAGCATCGAGGATAAGATCCGCCGCTTTCCCGATAAGGACAGGCATCAGATTTTTCTGGAGCCGGAGGGGCTTACGTCGCCGGAATGGTATGCGCAGGGTTTAAGCTCCAGCCTGCCCGAGCGTGTGCAATGGCCCCTGTACCGCACGCTCGCGGGCTTGCACCGCGCGGTGCTCACCCGCCTGGCATATGCCATTGAGTACGATTGCATCGACCCCACCGAGCTTTCGCTTACGCTGGAAAGCCGCCGCATGCCAGGGCTGTACTTCGCCGGGCAGGTGAACGGCACCAGCGGCTATGAGGAGGCCGCCGCGCAAGGTCTGCTGGCGGGCATCAACGCCGCGTGCGCGCTGCGGGGCCGGGAACCGCTCATCCTCACCCGGGATATGGCGTATATCGGCGTCATGGTGGATGATTTGACCGTAAAGGGCGTAGACGAGCCCTACCGGATGATGACGGGCCGCGCCGAACACCGGCTGCTGCTTAGGCAGGACAACGCCGACCTGCGCTTAACCGATCTTGGCTACCGGTGCGGGCTGGCCGGCGAGCAAAGGCTGAAATTGATGGAAGCCAAACGCCGGGAATCCGATGCGCTGACCGAGCGGCTGGGAACCCTGCGCCTGAAAGCCACCCCCGAACGCAACGCCTGGCTCGAAGAATGCGGCGAAACTCCCAGCGATTTGAGCTATACGGCCGCGGAGCTGTTACGCCGACCGAAGATCGACCTGACTGCCTTGACCCGGCTATTTCCGGAATTGGGCGATACGCCCGCCGAGGCGCGCGTACAGGCGGAATTGAACGTAAAATACGAAGGCTATCTGGAAAAGGAGCGCCAGCAGGTGGCGCGCGCCAGAGAAATGGAAGCGTGGCTGATCCCCGAAGATCTGGACTATGCGAAAATCGCAAGCCTGCGCATCGAGGCGCGCCAGAAGCTGACGGCACGCCGCCCCCGCAGCTTAAGCCAAGCAGGGCGCATACCCGGGGTAAACCCGTCGGACGTCGCCGTGCTGATGGTATGGCTTAAAAAGCTGCGGGACGAGGAAAAGCGCGCGCGGCAAATCCCGTAAACATCGCGTTGCCAAGCCGCGTATCGCCACACGCGTAAGCGTAGACCCTTGCCCAATGTACTGCCACATGCACGATCGTACGGCAAACCGCCGCTACGCAAAGCCCCAGTTTGAGGCGGCGCGGCGGCGGTTTGCTATATTTTACTGTGTTTAATCCTTTTTTGTGCAGCCCACATGCTTAAGGTAGGCCGTCGGGCTCATGCCGACCACGTGCTTAAACTGCTTGCTGAAATGGTAGGGGTCGGGCATCCCGATTTCCACACCGGTCTGCTTTACGTTCAGTCCGCTGCGCAGCAGGGTTTTGGCCCGTTCCATCTTTAAAAACTGCAGATACGCCAGCGGGGGAATCCCCAATTCGGAGGAAAAGCGCTTGCGGAAGGTCTCCACCGGCATCCGGCTGATAGCGGCCATATCTGCCAGCGAAAAGGAATCGCGGTACTGACAGGCGCGCAGCGTATCCACTACGCGGGCGATTTCGTGGCTGAGTGTGGCGCTCATGGCCACGCTCTGGCCGCTGTGAGCGGCCAATAAGCCCCACAATAACTGCCCGAGCTGAAAGCTCGCGTCCCCGCTGCCCGAGTGACGCACCAGCACCTGTACAATCTGCCGGGATAGAATGACCTGCGAGGGCAAGGTGCCCTGCTTGGCCGGCATATCGCTCAAAGCGTTCATTTCACGCAAAAATTCGGTGCTCAGGGGGCCGTCGATGGTCAGCCAAAGGATACGGGCATCCTTGGCGTTCTTTAGCCCGCATCCTTCGGATTCGGGAGGAACAACCATACACTCGCCCTTCCCCAGCCCGATCTCCTCATCTTTGCCGGTAAAGACCGCCGCCCCCTCGTCCACAATCATCCACAGCCATTTATCACCAGTGAAGAGGCGATAATTCTGCTGCTGCAGCATGGCGCTGCCGGCGCTGTGAATCCACACACCGCTTTGTTCCACAAGCGGTACGGGCATATGCGTTCCCTGCACAAAAACGCCGGGGTCGCCGCCGTCAATCATCGGGGGCTTGGGAATAAACTGTACGTAGGTCACGGTATTTCCTCACTTTCGTATCAGGCGTACTGGCCGCCCTACGGATGCGATCAAAAAGCGCAGTCTCCTACGGCAGGCAGTATTATTATACGTGTTGCTTTTTTACTTGTCAATTCCCGCATGCGGAATAATCCCCTTTTTTGTTCCTGATTTTACAACTTAACAGAAACGTTTCAGCTTTGAGAAAG
>JAJFVI010000006.1 GCA_021371895.1 Eubacteriales bacterium
GGTTCGCTTTCTTCTTGTTCTCCATGATATTCTGACCGATGGTCTCCTGATTGATATCGCTGGCCTCCAGCCGCGCCTGAATCTCATGGGCGCGCGCGACCACCGAGGCGGGAATGCCCGCCAGGCGCGCCACGTGTACGCCGTAGCTCTTGTCCGCGCCGCCGGGACGGATTTTACGCAGGAAAATGATGTCCTCGCCGCGCTCCATGGCGGTGATGCAGTAGTTTTTTACACCCTCAAACCGGCCTTCCAGCTCGCTTAACTCATGGTAGTGGGTGGCGAACAGCGTTTTCGCACCGCACTTTTTCACGTCCAGCATGTATTCCACCACAGCCCACGCGATGCTAAGCCCATCAAACGTGCTGGTGCCGCGGCCGATCTCATCCAGAATCACGAGGGATTGGGGCGTGGCGTTGCGCAGGATGTTGGCGGTCTCGCTCATCTCCACCATAAAGGTACTCTGCCCGCCCGCCAGATCGTCCGACGCGCCGATACGGGTAAACACCCGGTCGCACAGGCTGATGTGGGCGCTTTGTGCGGGCACGTAGCTGCCGATGTGCGCCATCACGGCAATCAGCGCCACCTGTCGCATATAGGTGCTCTTGCCCGCCATGTTGGGGCCGGTAATGATAAGCATCCGGTTGGGGCCGTTATCCATCAGCACATCGTTGGGCACAAAAGGCGTATCGGTCTGCATCCGTTCCACAATCGGGTGACGCCCGTTACGGATATCCAATACGCCGTCCTGCGTGATCTCCGGCTTGACGTAATCATAATCCCGCGCGACGCTGGCTAGGGACAAAAGCGCGTCCAGCGTTTTAATCGCCAGCGCGTTTTGCTGGATCGCGGGAATCTCTATGGCAATCTGCTCCCGCACGTCCGCAAACAGCTGCGCTTCCAGCGCCAGCGCCAATTGCTCCGCGCCGGTAATTTTGCGCTCGATCTCCGCAAGCTCCGGGGTTACGTAGCGTTCGCAGTTGGCAAGCGTCTGCTTACGCGTATAGCGCAAAGGGGCGCTCGCAAGGTTGCTCTTGGTGACTTCGATGTAATACCCAAAAACACGGTTGTACTGGATGCGCAGGTTTTTAATGCCGGTCTCCCGCCGCTCGGCAGTCTCCAGATCAAGCACCCATTGCCGACCGTGCGCGGACGCCTCGCGGTACCCGTCCAATACGGCGTTGTACCCGTCGGCGATGATATTGCCTTCGGTGATCGTCGGGGGCGCGTCGGGATGGATGGCTCTTTTAAGCAGCCCGCACAGGTCGTTGAGCGGCGAAAGCGTATGCCCCAGCGCCGCCACTGCGGGCACGGTAAAACGCGAAAGCAGTGCCTTGATCGGCCCGATCATAGAAAGCGATCTTTGCAGCGCCAGGCAATCCCTTGCGTTTAAGCTGTTATAGCTGATTTTCCCCAGCAGGCGTTCCAGATCAGCGATCATGCGCAGCGCTTCGGCCATCTCATCGGCGGTACTGTAATCATCCTTCAGGGCCTCCACCGCGGCAAGCCGCGTGCGGATGCGTTCCGGGTTGGTCAGGGGTTCCTCCACCCAGCTTTTGAGCATGCGCGCACCCATGGCGGTTCCGGTACGATCCAGAAGCCATAGCAGCGACCCGCGGCGCTCG
Source organism: Eubacteriales bacterium (assembly GCA_021371895.1). Taxonomy (GTDB): domain Bacteria; phylum Bacillota; class Clostridia; order Christensenellales; family Aristaeellaceae; genus CAXXOK01. Next base: position 1,623 of record JAJFVI010000006.1, read on the forward strand.
CCGCCGCGCATGCTCTGCGTCAGTTCCAGGTTGCGGCGGGTCATACGATCCAGATACATCGTATCCCCGCTCTGGTAAGGGGTGATGCGTGTGATATGCGCAAGCGAGTTGCGCTGTGTTTCGTTCAGGTAGTTGAGCAGCGCGCCCGCCGCGATCACACGTTTGTCGCGGGGTTCCAGCCCCAGCGCGGGGATGGACGCCACGCCGAAGTGGAACAGCAGCTGCGCCTCGGCATTTTTACGTTCAAACGCCGAAGCGGGCAGCTGCGTAACAGCAACCGCCTCTTCCAACGCCTGCGTGAGCGCGTTTTCATCGTTGGTGAGAATTTCATGCGGGTGGATGCGAATGAGTTCGTCCCTAAGGTGTGCGGCGGAATCGCCGACAAGGTGCACGGAAAACTCGCCCGTGCTAACATCCGTATAGCTTAGCGCCGCTTCCTTGCCCAGAAACGCGACGCAAAGGATGTAACTATTGCTTTTCTCATCCAGCATCGCCGGATCGACCACGGTGCCGGGGGTGATGATGCGAACGATGTCTCGCTCCACCAGCCCCTTGGAGAGCGCCGGGTCGGTCATCTGCTCGCAGATGGCAACCTTATATCCCTTGTCGATCAGTTTAGCCACATAGCCCGCCGCCGCGTGGTAGGGTATGCCGCACATCGGCGCACGCTCGCTAAGCCCGCAATCCTTGCCGGTCAGCGTAAGTTCCAGCTCACGCGAGGCCAGTTGCGCGTCCTCGAAAAACATCTCGTAAAAATCGCCTAAGCGAAAGAATACGATGCAATCCTTATGTTTTTCCTTGACGTCCAGATATTGCTGCATCATTGGCGTTACAGGCATGCGGGTCGTTCCTTTCCCGGCTGCGCGGCAGGTTTAGCAGTTTCCGCAACCGCAGCTTTCGCCGGAGCCATCGCTGCATCCATCACCACAGCTGTCGCCGCAGCCGCAACTGCCGCCGCAGCTGGAGCAGGAACCGGAGCAGCCGTCGTCTTCCTCGTTTTCGCCGGTTACGACGAATTTGATGATCTTGTTCACCTGATTCATCATACCGGCAAAATCGTTACTGGCTTCCCGCATGGTTTTAATCTTCAAGTTCCCGTCCATCGCGTTCTGCGCCACGGTCAGCTCCTCGCTTACCCGTTTGAGCTCCACATGATCCAGCTCATTGGAAGACAGCAGATCTTCCACGTTCCTGCGCTTTTGCGCATAATCGTCCAGCAGTTGCGCAGCTTCCTCGTCCTGCATGGCAGCCTGCTCCGCCAACCGCATTTTAATAAATTCTTCGCTGTCCAGTATAGCCTCGGCCAGTTGTTCCGCCTGATTGAGTACTCGTTCCATGTTTGTTTCTCCTTACGTTCTCTCTGCGCGCAGCGTGTTAACTGCCGAAGAGGTGATTTTAACCGGGACGATTTTACCGATGTCCTCAGGCGTCCCGGGTAACGTTATCGTTATACCCCGCGTTCCCTTTCCGGAAACCATGTTTTGATCGCGCTTGCTAACACTTTCCACCAGCACGTTTTCCATTTGCCCCAGCATTTGCCGGTGCGCCTGTGACGAGCCCGCTTCCACGGCTGTAATCAGGTGGCGTAGACGCTCCCCCGCGACTTCCGGGGACACCTGCCCTTCCAGCGATGCGGCTTTGGTACCGGCGCGCGGGCTGAAGATAAAGGTGAAGGCTCCGTCGTACCCCACGGCGTCTACCAGCGAAACGGTATCTTCAAACTGGGCTTCCGTTTCCCCCGGAAAGCCGACAATAAAGTCGGTCGTCAGCCCGATATTCGGCACGGCCTGCCGGAGGGCCTTAACGCGGCCCAGATACTCCGCGCGGGTATAGCGGCGGTTCATGGTTTGCAGAATGACCTCGCTCCCGCTTTGCACCGGCAGGTGCAGATGATTGCAGATATGCTTGCCTTCCGCCATCACGCCGATGAGTTCATCGGAAAGATCCTTGGGGTGGGAGGTCATAAAGCGGATGCGGGGAACCCCCATTGCGTCCAGCGCCCGGAGCAGTTGGGGAAACGTTTCATCGGAACCGTTGCCATAGCTGTTCACGTTCTGCCCTAGCAGCATGATCTCCTGCGTGCCGCTTTTGATAAGCGCTTCCGTCTCCGTAAGAATTTCCGCCATCCGGCGGCTGCGCTCCCGTCCGCGCACATAGGGGACGATGCAGTAAGAACAGTAGTTATTGCAGCCGTACATGATGGTGATAAAGGCCTTATAATCGTTCTGCCGCCGTACCGGCAACCCTTCGGCGATCAGGTTTTCCTGTTCGCTTACGCTCACCACGCGCTTTTTTTGCGTCAGCAGCTCGTACAAAATCGCAGGCAATTGGTGCAGGTTGTGTGTGCCGAACGCCAGATCCACAAACGGATACCGCTTTATCAACCGCTGCGCCATCAACGGCTGCTGCACCATGCACCCGCATACGCCGATCATCAGGCCGGGTTTTCGTTTTTTCAGCTCGTTGAGCCAGACTACGTTCCCCAGCGCTCGACGTTCGGCATTATCCCGGATACAGCAGGTGTTAAACAGCACCAGATCGGCGTTCAGACGATCGCTCGCCTCGCGCATCCCCATGCTTTCCAGTATCCCGGCAAGCTTTTCGCTGTCGTGCGCGTTCATCTGACAGCCGTACGTGACGATATGGTAGCTGCCGGGGCGTTCTGGCAGAGCGGCGATCAGCGCGGCGATTTCCCGCTGGCGGTTCAGTTCCGCTTCGGAAATAAGTACGGGAAGTTGTGACACGGTTACTGTTCCCTTTCGTAGCAAAGAAGTTATTCTTATCCATGCCGGTTGACGACAGCCTATTTTGAGGTCGATTTGATTGGCCGGTATCCAGTGCCGTGGCAAACGTTGCACGGGGTTTGCAGCGCTTCGCGCAGGGTGGTTCCGGTGCGCTTGCGGGTCATTTCCAGCAAGCCCAGCTTTGTAAAGCCATGCACGACCGTCTTGCCGCGGTCATGGCTAAGCTGTGCGATCAACAAACTCGTCACCTGTGCGCGCTCCGCGTCGGTACGCATGTCGATAAAATCGATCAGGATGATACCGCCGATATTACGCAAACGAAGCTGCCGCGCGATTTCCGCGCAGGCGGTGAGGTTCTGTGTCAGTGCCAGATCGCTGTTTTTCTCGCCGATATACTTGCCGGAATTGACGTCCACGGTGGTAAGCGCCTCCCGTTCGTCAATCACCAGCGTGCCACCGTTATTCAGTTCCAAGCGGCGGCCAAGCGCATCGGCCAGCTGTTGATCTACGGTGGAAGAGCGCCATGCGGCGTCCAGCTCTATGTCGCTCACCTGTCCCCATAATAGCCCGATTTCGGGCGAGGGCATGCGGTTGACGGCGTTGTTGACGGTCACGCTAAGTTCATAACGCGGAGCGTAGTCCCTTACCAGCGCGGTAAGCGCCGAAGGTTCCCGGTACAATGTGGCGGGCGCTTTGAGGTGTACAGCTTTTTGCTGCATTTTTTCCCATTGGGAAGCAAGTCCCGCAAGTTCCTCGGCCATCTCGTCCCGGCGCGCGTCCATCGCCCCGGCGCGCATAATCAGCCCGCAGGTTCCGTCGGCCAGTTCCCGGCCAAGCTCCGTAAGCCGTTCCCGCTGGCACTCCTCCGTGACGCGTTTGCTGACGCCCACATAGCGGTTAAAGGGCATATAGATTATGTATTGCCCCGGCAGGGCGATATCCCGCGTGAGGAAGGCTCCCTTTTGGTCGCGGGCATCCTTTTTAACCTGCACGATGATCTCCTCGCCGGACACCAGCGGCTTCTCCCCCTCGGCGGTTTGGAAACTCTCCATTTCAGTCAGCGGCAGAAAGCCGTTTAAAGGCTGCCCGATATGGACGAACGCGGCCTTGACGCCAGGCGACACGTTTTCCACGCGCCCTACGAATATGGCGTTGACGAGCGTGCTTTCGTCGCCGTTCTCCACGTAGTATTCCAGCAGCTTCCCTTTATCCGTTACCGCGATCTTACGGCTCGTTCCCTCGGCTTTCACCAGTATAAAAAGCGAATCAGGCATTTGCGTACTCCTCAAGCGGTATCGCTTCTCCGTCCTTCTTGTTTGCCAGAATCGTTTCCCGGTACGCAATGTAGTGAATCGGCTCCACCTGTGCCAGTGCGCAAAGCGCGCCCATCAGCACGGCGGGTTTCAACGAGCCCTCCTGCCGGTTGAGGATGTCGCAGCGCAGGGTGTAGCCTTCGTCCGTTTGTTCCATCGTCAGTTCGCGCACGAAGGGCCGGATATCGGTCATCTTTTCCGCGCTCTTGGTTTTGCGCATCGCCTGGTACGCGCCCGCTTCCATAAAGTGGCCCGCCGCGGCGGCGACCTGTGCTTCTGCCTCACCGGCGCCAAATTGAATGCGGTAGCGCGAGCCTGACGCCAGCGCCATGAGCGAAGGAAAATCATCCGCAACGGCGCGCGCACGCAGCACCCGCAGCGATCCCGGCAGCGCGCGGCCAAGCGTCTGGGCAAAGGCTTGGGGGTCATACTCGCCCACGATGGGCACATCCATCAATTCCCGCAAACCCACGATGCCTACGGACAACGGCAACGCGAAGCTGATCTGGATATGGGGGTTAAAGCCGTTGGAGTACTGCAGCGGCAACCCGCTGCGCCTTAGCGCGCGCTGCATGGCACGCATCAGATCCAGATGTCCGATGTGGCGAAGCACGAGCCCTTTTTCAAACACGACGATCATTCGCATAACCGGCACAACCCCTTTATACGCTCAATGCCGCAACCGTTACAGCCCAACCGGCAATCGCGCGTGGTCTGCCCCGCCATGGCGCGCTCATATTCGCGGCGCAGGTATTGTTTCGTGACGCCGATGTCGATAAAGTCCCACGGCAGGAGTTCATCTTCTCCACGGACTCGGTTTGCGAAAAATGCGGGATCGACACCACAATCCGTAAAGGCCTGCCTCCACAGATCAAAACGAAATTGATCGTTCCAGCCATCCAGCTTGCAGCCCAGTTCCCACGCCCGGTACAATACATCCGCCAGCCTCCGGTTCCCCACGGCGAAGCAGGCTTCCAGAAAGCTTACGCTCGGATCATGCCAGTGATAGGTGACCCCGTTGAAAGAAAGCATCCTGCGCAGCTCCTGCTGCTTTTGCTTCACGGTTTCCATGGTATCCTGCGCGCACCATTGGAATGGGGTAAAGGGCTTGGGCACAAACACGGCAGCGCTGCAGGCGACGCGCAGCCCTTTGGCGCGCTTTCCCTTGGGAACGGCGTAATACGCGTTCACGGCCGCCTGTGCAAGGGATGCGATGCCTTTCAGGTCTTCCTGCGTCTCGGTGGGTAGCCCAATCATAAAATAGAGCTTCACACTGCTCCAGCCGCCCTCGAAGGCGTCTTTGAGCTTATCCAGCAGATCCTGCTGGGTAACGCCTTTGTTGATCACATCACGCAGGCGCTGCGTACCCGCCTCCGGCGCATAAGTCAGGCTGGATTTTTTCACCCGCTGAGTTTGGGCAAGCGTATCCTTTACAAAGCTATCGATGCGCAGCGAAGGCAGCGACAGGCTCACGCGCTGTGCGGCGAAGCGCTCCATCAGCCCTTCGCACAATTCGCCCAAGCAGCTGTAATCACCGCTGGAGAGCGAAGAAAGGGATATTTCTTCATAGCCGGTGCTGTCTACCAGCTTTTGGGCTATTTCCGTCAGCTTATCAACGCTGCGCTCCCGCACCGGGCGGTAGAGCATGCCCGCCTGGCAGAAGCGGCAGCCCCGGGTGCAGCCGCGCATAATCTCCAACATGATGCGGTCATGCACAATCTGCGTATAAGGCACCGGGATCGTATCGGGGTAATAGGCCGCGTCCAGATCCGTTACGTAGCGTTTTTCCACAATTACCGGCGCGGCGGCATCAATGGGTGCAAAGCTTTTTAACGTCCCATCCTCATGGTACTCGGCTCCGTACAGCGCAGGCACGTACACGCCCTGGATGGCTGCTAATTGGCGCAAGCGCTCCCTGCGGGGCAGCTTTTCTTTTTTGCAGCGGTTGA
>JAJFVI010000029.1 GCA_021371895.1 Eubacteriales bacterium
AGGGCGTCAACGAAGACAGCGCCGCCGAGCTTTATCTGCGCCCCGAAACCGCACAGGGTATTTTCGTCAATTTCAAAAACATCGTTCGCTCCACCCGCCGCAAGCTCCCCATAGGTGTGGGGCAGATCGGCAAATCTTTCCGCAACGAAATCACGCCGGGCAACTTCATCTTCCGTACCCGCGAATTCGAGCAGATGGAGTTGGAGTTTTTCTGCAAGCCAGGTGAGGATATGGAATGGTTTACGTATTGGCGGTCGTTCTGCCGCGAATGGCTGAAAAGCCTCGGCATGAAGGAGGACAACCTGCGCCTGCGTGACCATAAACCCGAGGAACTGTCGCATTACTCCAAGGCGACGACAGATTTTGAGTATCGTTTCCCCTTTGGCTGGGGGGAACTGTGGGGCGTTGCCGACCGGACGGATTTCGACTTGAAGGCCCACCAGCGCGTGAGCGGCGAAAACATGGAGTATATAGACCCCGTGACCAACGAGCGCTATGTACCCTACGTTATCGAGCCTTCGCTGGGCGCCGATCGCGCGGCACTGGCCTTCCTGTGCGACGCTTACGAAGAGCAGGAGTTGGAGGGCGGCGACAGCCGCGTGGTGCTGCACCTGCACCCCGCCCTCGCACCTTACAAGGCGGCCGTGCTGCCGCTGCAAAAGAATAAGCTGGGCGAACTGGCGACTTCCGTGTTTGAAAAACTCAGCGAACAGTTTATGGTCGAGTACGACGAAACCGGCTCCATCGGCAAGCGCTACCGCCGTCAGGATGAGATTGGAACGCCGTACTGCATCACCGTGGACTTCGATACTGTGGAAAACGGCACCGTGACCGTGCGTGATCGCGATACCATGGTGCAGGAGCGCGTGGCCATCGACGATCTGGAAGCCTATCTGGAAAAGCGCATGGCGTTCTAGCGGAGCGGGGTCGCGCGGCGCATTTTTACCGCACGATCGTTCGGTATGCCGCACACGCCACCGCCTTTAACGGACGAGCATTGACACTGCGTGCCTGGTTTGCTATGATAGGGAAAACATAAAGTGAAAAGGGCCGTAAGGAGGCGCGAAAAGTGGTCGAATCAAGATGCGGCTTGCAGTGCAGCGAATGCAAATGGCGAGAGATCATGAAATGCGAAGGTTGCCTTGCGATTAAAAAACCATTCTGGGGAGCAAAGTGCCCGGTTAAGGATTGCTGCGAAGCGAAGGGCAAGGATCATTGCGGGCAATGCGACCGTTTCGCATGTACACAGCTGCATGAGTTCGCCTTCGACCCCGCGACCAAGAGCGAAGGTGACCGCATCGAACGGTGCGAAGAGTGGGTGCGGGAACACGAATAGCGTTACGGGAACGGCGGGCGAAAGCCTCGCCGTTCTTTGTTTATAAAGGGTCTGGAACCTTATTGACCAAATGGGGCAAAAATCGGCCATCGGCCACGAAAAAGTGCGTATACTCCGCCGGGAAGTTGACAGGCCAGCGATAAAAGTGCTATGATGATTCCGTTGTTAAGCTGTGAATTCGGGATTTCGTTGGAAACGGAAGTGAGCGTATGGTCCTCAGCCTTCGGATGCACTGCGCACCAGGCTCGGCCGTTGCGACCACTCACCCGGCCACATATCTCCTTTGCAAACGTGCGCTGTACAGTCATGTTCTGACGCTGGCAGTGCTTTTTGCTATATGCGCCAATCCGGTACCTTTTCTCCCCGGCGTTTACCGCGAAACCTTCCATTCCGCGGACGGCCCGCCCGCGGAAACCTGACGACGGTAGTTCCGTACCGGATCGCCGTCCATCCAGGTATACGTAAATGCAAATCATTGATGCAATGTTCAACACGGCGAACACCAAATACTCGACGGAATGCGTAAAAAGGCAAAAATGTGGAACCGATGGTACAAGCCGCTTGCAAAGGCAAGCGCTTTATAGCGTAGCGTCACGGATTCGACTTTTTAGGACGGACTGGCATCACCAATGGTGAACGTAGCAAGGAGGCGGGGGAATGGATTTCGCAAACATTGCCTGGTGGGCGTACCTGCTCACGACGCTGGCGGGGCTGGGGTTCGGCTTTTTCCAAAGCCTGCTGATGAAGCGCGCGGTGTTGGGGGAAAAACCACAGCGATGGCTCTTTGCCCTGAAAGCCGCTCTGTGGATCGCGGCGCTTGTACTGATGGCGCTGGTTTCGATCCCGCTTCTGCTGGTGTTTGTCGTCGTCGCTTCCCTGATGCTGCTCATCGTTTCCCTGCGCATGTTTTTGAAAACCCAGAAAGGGGCGCGCTAAGTGCTCAGTATCAGC
>JAJFVI010000033.1 GCA_021371895.1 Eubacteriales bacterium
CCTTCGCGCCGCCCAGAATGGCTACGAAAGGCCGCGCGGGATCATCCAGCGCCTTGCCCATGATCGCAAGCTCCTTGCCAATCAGGAAGCCCGCCACCGCGGGGTGCAGCAGGTGTGCGACGCCCTCGGTGGAGGCGTGCGCGCGGTGCGCGGTGCCGAAGGCATCGTTTACGTATACCTCGGCCAGCGATGCGAGCTGTTTGGCGAATGCGGGATCGTTCTTCTCCTCTTCAGGATGGAAGCGAACGTTTTCGATTATCATCACGTCGCCGTCTTTGAGCGCGTCTGCAAGCCTGCGCGCGTCGGGGCCGACAACATCCTTGGCCAACGGCACCTCGCGGCCCAGCAGCTGGCTCAGCCTATCCGCCACGGGCTTTAAGGAATATTTCATGTCGAAACCGCCCTTGGGACGGCCAAGGTGCGAGCACAGTATGACGCGGGCACCGTGCGCCATAAGGTACTTGATGGTCGGTAGCGCGCCGCGGATACGGTTTTCGTCGGTGATGACATTGTTCTCATCCAGCGGTACGTTAAAGTCGCAGCGCACGAGCACCTTTTTGCCCTTGACCTGGATGTCCTCAATGGTTTTCTTCGCCATAGTGCACACTCCTTAGCGTTTCAAACTTTTCGGGTTATCTATTGCAAAGCCTTGAGAAAGGCGAGCAATCGGTTACTTCATGGTGAGCATCGCGCGCGCCGCGCCCTCGTCGGTCACCAGCATGGCATGCGGGCGGCTCTTCATTACCGCGCGGATGGCCTGCGCCTTGCGCGCGCCTGCCGCCACAGCCAGCATGGCGCAGTTGGGTTTCAGTTTGCCCAGATCATGCGCGACGGTGGAGGCGGAAAAGACCACGCTTCCGTCGCTGTCAAAATAGCAGCCGTAGGCTTCCGCTACCGCGCCCTGCCGCAGCACATCGCGCAGCACGTCCGGAGGGAGCTGGCGTTTCTGCCCCATATCGTCCGCGCGGCCGATGCCATACAGCACCACATCCGCACGCTGCAGCAGTTCCAGCGTTTCCGTCACCTCGCTGAGCTTGCGCATTTCCGCCATGGCGTGCTCGTCCAACTGATCGGGCAGGTGCATCAGGCGGTGATGACCTCCCAGCCTTGTGGCGATTTCGGAAGCGATGGTATTGGCCTGTGTTTCAAGTGCGCGCCCGATGCCGCCTCTGGCAGGGACAACCATCACGTTCATGGCCGCACCGGAAGTCAGCGCATGGGCCACCTCATGGATAGTTTGCCCGCCGGTAACGGCCAGCGTCGCCCCGCTTTGCAAAAAGCCGCGCAGCCGTCCCGCTGCGATGCGGCCAACCTCGCTTAGCACATGTGGGTCCGTATCATAATCTCCGGCGGTCACGTACACCTTGGGCACGTCCAGCAGCTTGCTTAAGGCTGTTTCCAGCTTCGTCAGCCCTCTCAGGTCATGGCTGAAGCGTCTGGCGGAAGGCAGTATGTCGGCAGCTTCGGGGGTCAGCGTCATGCCGGCCGCGTCCAGTTCCACCAGCCCATGCTCCCGTAAGATCGCAGCTACCGTGCGCACTTCCCGCTCGGGCAGGTTTAACCGTGCGGCGAGCATCCGGCGGCCCACCGGCTGCAAGGCACCGATCCGTTCCAGCACAAGCGCTCGACGTTCGATCTCCTGTGCCAGATCGGGCGCAATCCTCTGCATCAGCGAAAAGTAATCATCCTGCATCGTACACCTCTCGGTTCGGGACATAATCCGACCCGCCTGGACGCAATGCATCCCACGGAAAATTATACAACATTTGCGCTCGTCCCGCAATCCCTTTTTTGATATATAATTAACGATTATAATACGTGCTCATTACAGAACATGCTCTCTGCCCAACCCATCCCTGAGCTGCGCCGATACGTGCGCGGCCCGCCGCGAAAAACACGGCGGGCCTGTATGCATGTAACAAATATTCAGATATCTACGATTTCTTCCCCGGCCATGGCCGCGGCCAGAAGCGCATCATTATCCAGCAGCGCCTCGCCCTCCAGAATGATCTCCATTTTCGGCTTGGTCGCAGGATGGCGGGGCGTAAAGATGGTGCAGCAATCCTCAAAGGGCAGCGCGGAAGTTTCAAACGTGCCGATTTTCTCGGCAAGATTGATAATCTCCTGTTTGTCAAAACCGATCAGTGGCCGAAACACCGGCACATCCGCGATGATATCGGTGCATTGGATTGCCTGCATGGTCTGGCTGGCTACCTGCCCGATGCTTTCCCCCGTCACCAGCGCCTGCGCACGCTCCGCGTACGCTACGCGGTTTGCCAGGCGCATCATATAGCGCCGCATGATGACGGTGGTGTAATCGGGGTGGCATTTTTCGTGAATCTGCATCTGGATTTCGGTAAAGGGCACCATATGGATACGCAGGCCGCACAGGCTTTCACTTAAGATGTTTCCCAGCC
>JAJFVI010000038.1 GCA_021371895.1 Eubacteriales bacterium
ATTAACGAAGTCAGCGAAAAGACCCCGAACCTTTGCAAGCTCGCGCCCGCGGGCAAGCATCACGTGCAGGACCTGAACGCCGCGGGCGGTATTCCGGCGCTGATGGGAGAACTGCAAAAGCTTGGGCTCCTCAACGACACCTGTATGACTGTGACTGGCGAAACCGTGCAACATAACCTTTCCGGCGTGCATGTGCTGGATGGCAGCGTAATCCGCTCCAAGGAAACCGCCTACTCGCAGGCGGGCGGCCTGGCGGTGCTGTTCGGCAATCTGTGCGAGGACGGCGCGGTGGTCAAGCAAAGCGCCGTCGCGCCGGAAATGCTTATCCACAGTGGTCCCGCGCGCGTGTTTAACGGCGAGGAGGCGACTGTGGCCGCCATCTACGCTGGCCAAATCAAGGAGGGGGACGTAGTGGTGATCCGCTACGAAGGCCCCGCCGGCGGGCCGGGGATGCGTGAAATGCTTTCGCCCACCTCCGCCATTGCGGGCATGGGGCTGGATAAAAGCGTGGCGCTGATCACCGACGGCCGTTTCTCCGGGGCCACGCGCGGCGCGGCCATCGGGCATATCTCCCCCGAAGCCGCCGCGGGCGGACTGATTGCGCTGGTACAAGAGGGAGATACCATCGACATCGACATTCCGGGCAAACGCCTGACCCTGCGACTACCCCCGGAGGAGATTGCAAAGCGGCGCGCCGCCTTCACACAGCCCGAGCGTCCGGCGCTCACCGGCTACTTGAAGCGGTATGCGGCACTGGTCTCCTCAGCGGACAAGGGAGCGATCTTTAAAATATAGTTTGGGTAAGGCATAAGGAGTGTTGATCATGAAACAGATACGAATTTTCGATACGACCCTGCGTGACGGGGAACAGGCCCCGGGCTGCAGCATGGATTTGGCGGAAAAGATCGAGATCGCCCAGGCGCTGGAACGCATGAAGGTGGACGTGATCGAGGCGGGCTTCGCCATTGCTTCGCAGGGGGACTTCATCTCGGTGCAGACGATTGCGAGAACGCTTAAAAATTGCACCGTCGCAAGTCTTTCCCGTGCCACGGTCAAGGATATCGATGCCGCCTGGGAAGCGGTCAGGGATGCTAAATATCCGCTGATTCATACTTTTCTGGCCACGTCGCCCACGCATATGCAGTACAAGCTCAAGATGAGCGAGGATGAGGTGCTGGATGCCATCGCCAAGATGGTCGCCTATGCGCGCAACCTCTCCCCGCAGGTAGAATTTTCCGCCGAGGATGCCATGCGCTCCGACCCCAGCTTTCTTGCTAAAGCGGTGGACGCGGCCATCCGCGCGGGCGCGCAGGTGATCAACATCCCGGACACCGTAGGCTACGCCACCCCCGCCGAAATGGGCGAGATGATCCGCTATTTAAAAAAGAGCGTGGAAAACATCGATACCGTCATCCTGTCCGTCCATTGCCATGATGATCTGGGTCTTGCGGTCGCCAACTCGCTTGTGGCGGTCATGGAAGGCGCGGGGCAGGTAGAATGCACCGTGAACGGTATCGGGGAGCGCGCGGGTAACGCCGCGCTGGAGGAACTGGTGATGGCCATGCACACCCGCCCGGATCTCTACCCAGTCGGCTGCGGCATTGATACCACGCGCATTTCACCCGTAAGCCGGTTGGTGTACAGCATTCTGGGCGTCAACGCCCCCATCAACAAGGCGGTCGTCGGGCAGAATGCCTTCGCGCACGAGGCGGGCATCCATCAGCACGGCGTGATGGCAAACCGTGCCACCTACGAGATTATGACGCCGGAATCCATCGGGCTGCTGCAAAACCGCATGGTACTTGGCAAACACAGCGGCCGCCACGCCGTGGAGGAACGCCTGAGCGCGCTGGGGTACACGCTGGAGAAAGAGGAACTGGATCAACTCTTTACGCGCTTCAAGGAACTGTGCGACCGTAAAAAGACGATTTCGGATTACGACCTGGAAGCGCTGGCCGTGCATCGCCTGGCCAACGTGAGCGACAATACCGGGTACAAGCTGGAGCGCTTCACCGTCAACAGCGGCAATTACGTCACCTCCAACGCGGTGATGAGCCTGCTGCACAACGGGGAACGCTTGGAGGAAGTCGCCATTGGCGACGGCCCCATCGATGCGGCCTTCAACGCCGTGGATAAGCTGATTCCCGCACCCCCGCACTCGCTGGAGGATTACAACATCCAGACCATTTCCGAAGGCAAGGATGCGCAGGGCGAAGCCATGGTGAAAATCCGCTGCGGTGACCGCGTGATCACCGGGCGCGGGTTATCCACGGACGTTATCGAGGCCAGCATTCTGGCATACGTCAACGGGATGAACAAGCTGTAGGGGAACGAATGAATCGTGCATTGCCGCGGTTACGCCCGCGGCGGTGCATGGAATACCGCGCCTGCGGGAGCATACCAAAGGGCTTTCCGCTCACACCGAAGGGAAGCGGGTGCCCAGTGGGCACCACGGCGAAGCCGTGAGCGACACGCAGGTGGCTGGTTTTACAAGTGCAAGGCACGGAAGTGCTTTGCACGCGGATAAAACCAGCAAGACCGATGGTGACATGTCCGTGAAAGCATTCAGTGCAGGGGCTTTCCGCTCGCCCCTGCACCCTTCGGGGGGCGCCCGACGGAACCGTAATTCTTCCAACAGCGTTTCAAGAGAAAAACCAACCGGATCAGAGCAGAGGTGACCTATGACGAAAATCGAAATCTTCGACAGCACCCTTCGGGACGGCGCGCAGGGGGAAGGCATCTCCTTCTCTGTAGGCGATAAACTAAGCATCGTTCAAACGCTGGATGCGTTCGGGGTGGACTACATCGAGGCGGGCAACCCGGGCTCCAACCCCAAGGATATCGAGTTCTTCCACCGCGTGAAGGAGATGACGCTGCAAAGCGCCCGGCTATGTGCCTTTGGCAGCACCTGTCGCAAGGGCACCGCGCCGCAGGACGATCCCAACGTCCTCTCCCTGCTTTCCGCCGACACCTCCAGCGTGGTGATCTTCGGGAAAACGTGGGATCTGCACGTTACGCAGGTGCTGGGCACCACGCTTACGGAAAACCTGCGCCTGGTGGCGGATACGGTACGGTATTGTAAAGCGCAGGGCAGGGAAGTGATCTTTGACGCCGAGCACTTCTTTGACGGTTATCACAACAACCCCGCCTACGCCATGCAGGTGCTGGCCGCCGCCCACGACGCCGGGGCGGATGCGCTGTGCCTTTGCGATACCAACGGCGGCACCCTGCCCGATGACATCCGCCTCGCGGTTGTCAAGGTGTGCGCAACCTTTCCCGGCACGCGGGTAGGCATTCACTGCCATAACGATGCCGGCTGCGGGGTGGCATCGTCGCTGCTTGCGGTAGGGGCCGGGGCCGTCCAGGTGCAGGGCACCTTCACCGGCATCGGCGAACGCTGCGGAAACGCGGATTTAAGCACCATCATCCCGGCGCTGAAGCTAAAAATGGGGCTTGATTGCAAGGGCGACCTGCCAAACCTCCGCCATACCGCCAATAAGCTTTCCGAACTATGTAACTTGCCCCTGTTCTCCGGCAAGCCTTACGTGGGCACCAGCGCCTTCGCGCACAAGGGCGGCATGCACATCGACGGGGTCAGTAAAGTAAGCCGCAGCTTCGAGCATGTGCCGCCGGAAGCAGTGGGCAACGAGCGCCGCTTCCTGATGAGCGAAGTTTCCGGCCGTACCACGGTGCTGGCCAAGCTCGCCACGCTCGCGCCGGAGATGAATAAAGACTCCCCCGAAGTGGCGGAGATGGTGAAAACGCTCAAGGAGATGGAGCACGAGGGCTTTCAATTCGAGGCCGCGGACGCGAGTTTCGAGCTGATGGTTCTGCGCACGCTCAAGCGATACACCCCGCACTTTACGCTGAGCATGTACCGCATCAGCGGCGAGTACCCCTTCCCCGACGGGGAACAGAGCGCGTCCGCGATGCTTTCGGTGCAGGTGGACGGCCGCCAGGAAACCACCGCCGCCATGGGCAACGGCCCCGTGCATGCGCTGGATACGGCGCTGCGTAAAGCCCTGTCCGTTTTCTACCCGGAGCTCAACAAGGTTCGGCTGACGGATTACAAGGTGCGCGTGCTCACCGGGCGCGCGGCCACCGCTTCCACCGTGCGCGTACTCATCGAGAGCAGCGACGGCGAAACGAGCTGGACGACGGTCGGCGTATCTACGGACATCATCGCGGCCAGCTGGCAGGCGCTGACCGATTCCATCGAGTACATCCTGCATAAAAAGGAGGTTCCCGTACCATGCCTATGACTATGACGCAAAAAATACTGGCTGCTCATTGCGGCCGGGAGACCCTTGCGGTGGGGGATATGATCCTCGCGGATGCCGACCTGGTGCTGGGCAACGACATTACCGCGCCCGTCGCTATCAATGAGTTTCATAAGGCGGGCTGTGACTGCGTATTCGACTGCAACAAGATCGCGTTGGTGATGGATCACTTTACCCCCAACAAGGACATCAAGGCTGCGGAACAGACCAAGATGGTGCGCGAGTTCGCGGGGGAGAAAGGTATTTCCAACTTTTTCGACGTGGGCGAAATGGGCGTGGAACACGCGCTGCTGCCGGAAAAAGGCATGGTAACGGCGGGCGATCTGGTGATCGGCGCGGATAGCCATACCTGCACCTACGGCGCGCTGGGCGCTTTTTCCACGGGTGTCGGCTCCACCGATATGGCGGCGGCCATGGCCTACGGCAAGGTGTGGCTGCGCGTGCCCTCCGCCATCCGGGTGGAATTGACGGGTAGGCTGCAAAAGCACGTATCCGGCAAGGATGTGATTTTACATCTGATCCACCTTATCGGCGTGGACGGCGCGCTGTACCAGTCGCTGGAGTTTACCGGTACGGGCGTTGCCGCGCTTACGATAGACGATCGCCTTTGCATCTGCAACATGGCCATCGAGGCGGGCGCGAAAAACGGCATTTTCCCCGTGGACGAACAGACCCTTGCCTTTCTGAAAGAGCACGGCGCGAAGGAACCGAAGGTGTATGCCGCCGACTCGGACGCGGAGTACGCGCGCACCATTCACATGGATTTAAGCGCGCTGGGCTCCATCGTGGCCTTTCCGCACCTGCCGGAAAACGGGAAAACCTTCGATGAGATCGGGGATATCCCCATCCAGCAGGTGGTGATCGGCTCCTGCACCAACGGCAGGATTTCTGATTTGAGGGAGGCGGCGGCAATTCTCAAAGGCCGCAAGGTGGCTAAGGGCGTGCGCACGCTCATCATCCCCGCCACGCAAACGATCTGGCTGCAGGCGGTAACCGAAGGGCTGATGGAGGTTTTCATTTCGGCGGGCTGCGCCGTATCCACACCGACATGCGGGCCGTGCCTGGGCGGGCATATGGGCATCCTCGCCAAGGGCGAACGGTGCGTATCCACCACCAACCGCAATTTCGTAGGCCGCATGGGCGACCCGCTAAGCGAGGTTTACCTGGCCAGCCCCGCCGTCGCGGCGGCTTCCGCCGTGATGGGGAAGATCGCTTCGCCGGAGTTACTGGACTGACACCGCATCGTTCCCAACTGCCTGTTTTTGAAAGGAGACCTCGCAATGCAACTGACTGGAAACGCCATCCTCTACGGCGATCATGTGGATACCGACGTCATCATCCCCGCGCGCTATTTGAACACCTCCGACGCCAAGGAGCTTGCGGCGCACTGTATGGAGGACATTGACCCCGACTTTGCCAAAAAAGCGAAGCCGGGCGACATCATCGTGGCGGGACAGAACTTCGGCTGTGGTTCCTCCCGCGAGCACGCTCCGTTGGCCATCAAGACCGCCGGCATCTCCTGTGTGATCGCTAAAAGCTTCGCGCGCATCTTTTACCGCAACGCCATCAACATCGGTCTGCCTATCATTGTGTGCGACGGCGA
>JAJFVI010000041.1 GCA_021371895.1 Eubacteriales bacterium
AAAGCTATATAAAACCTTTGTTTAGTAAAGTTTACAAAATATATGACGAAAATTTGGTCATAACTTAGGCAATTTCAGACATGCATCAGACGAAGTCGTTCGCAGGGCATGCGCTCTGGGTTTTTCCCGTTTATTTCTCCACCAGCCAAGGATCCGTCGCCGTGTGCCGGCCGTCGATCCATTCGGCATAGCAAAGCTGCACCGTCAGCACGCTGAGCTCCCCAACGCCTCCGACCATCGGCGTATTGTTGCAGCCATTGGTCAGCATCACCACGCCGGTTCGATCCGTGGGGTCGAAATACGCGGCGCAAAGCATACCGTTGGCTTTGCCGCCGTGGCCGTACAGCGTACGGCCTTCCACCATCGTATCCGCAAGTACGCATACATCCAGCCCCCATCCGCTTTGGCAGCTTACGGAGCCGATATTGTTCTGCGGGGTCAGCATCATGGCAACCGAACTTTCCTTGAGCACGCGCGTATCGCCGTATACGCCGCCGTCGCATAACGCTATGGCGAGCTTCGCCAGGTCGGGCGCTGAGAGGGTCAGCTTCCCAGCCGTGAGCGTATAGTCGTACAGCGGATTGGCCGTCGTAACCGCCGCCGCCGTATCTCGCAGGGCGACGGTGCGCCGCCCGGAAGGCATGGCATACATGTCGGCCACAGGCCTGTCCGGCGGTAAAAGCGCGCCTTGATAGACTGCGACGACACCAAGCGGCGCAAAGACGTTTTCCGACATATAGTCGTCGACCGTTTCTCCGGTCAGGCTCTCCAACACCGCGCCAAGCAATCCGCCCCCGAAATTGGAATATTCCCACTTAGCGCCGGGCTGGGTATTTCCAAAAAACAGATAACGGCTTCTGATCGAAAACAGCTCGTCCAGCGCCGTTACCCTGCCGCGCAGCGCCTGGGAATAAAACCCGCTGTCCCGCAGCCCCGCCGTGTGGCTCATCACCTGCCGCAGGGTAACGGGCGTTTCGGGGTAGGCGGGGTTGCGCACCGGATAGCCCAGCAGCACGGAAATATCCTCGTCCAGTTGCGCGGCGCCTGTTTCCACCAGCTGCATCATCCCCATGGCCGTAACCATTTTGCTGATGGAGCCGACCCGGAACATCGTATCCTCCGACACAGGTTCGCCACCCGGCGTGAGCGTACCGTAACAGAAAGTGTGGGCGATCTCGCCGTTCTCAATAATGCAAACGCACGCGCCAAGAGTATCGTAGCGGGCAAGCAGCGCGTTTAGCTGTTCCTGGAATGCCGCGATTGTTTCCGCTGTGCTTTCTCCGTCGCTTTCCGCGCCCGCGCTGTCCGTTTCAGAGGCTGCCACAGCCGCGGGCGCTTCCTGCACGGCGGGTACGGCGGTTTGTCCTTCCGCCTTTGCAAAGAACATGCTCACAAACAACATGGCGGCAACCAGCGTCGGGAGTAGCCCGCGGGACAAACGGCGAAAAAACTTCATAAGAGATGAACCCCCAGTAATCAAACGTATTCCTCCTGCAACCATTATAGCACGGGCCCCCGACGTCTTGTGGACACCGGGGGCTCGTACATATGGCCGCGTACGGCGCGGAGCCGAAGTCCTGCCCGCGCCTTGGCTTTTAGATATTACAAGGTCTCGCGCTGCTGCTGTACAACCATTGCAATGTCACTGGCCCGGCAACACCGTCGATGTCTCCGCATTCCGGGTTGACCTCCTGGAACAGCTTCACAGCCGCCTCGGTGGCATCGTCGTATGTGCCCGTGATATTGCCGTCATAATACTTCATTTCGTACAGGGTATACTGCAGTTTTTTCACCGCTGTACCGGTAGAACCCAGCGCTTTGGAGAGCTTGGTATAGGATCCGGTCGCACTGGTGCTGCCATACAACATTCTCTGCGTGGCGGGGCCGGCCACGCCGGTCACACGGAGATTGTTTGCCGCTTGGTAGTCTTTAACCGCCTGTACAGTCACGCTGCCGTAGTCTCCATCCGACCCGCCGGTGCTAAACCCGTTACTAGTCAGCGCATCCTGCAGGGCGATTACATTGGCCGTAGATGTGGAGGTGGTGTTGGATATGGTTGTATAGCCGGTTGTGGTCACCGTTTCGCCATAAACTTCCGGATCCGAACCGGTGCCGGTGTTGGTGCTGCCACCCGTGCCGGTGGAGCTGTACAGTTTGTTGAGCGTCGAATTGCCAGCCACACCATCCGCCGTAAGTCCGTTATCCGTCTGGAAGGCGATCACCGCCGCTTGCGTACCGGCGCCATAAGCGCCGTCTACCGAGCCGGTGTAATAGTTCAGCTCTTTCAATCGCGTTTGCAGCGCGCGTACGCCGCTGCCCGACATGCCCAGCTTGAGGGAGCCCAGATTGGCCACCACGGAACTGGCCTTTTTAGCGGAGGAAGCATACAGCTTGGTCAGCGTCGTCGGGCCGGCGACGCCGTCGGCATAGATGGAGTTGCGTTTCTGGAAGGCGACCACGGCGGCCTCGGTGGTTTCGGCAAAGGTGCCGTCCGCGGTACCGCTCAAATACCCCAGCACAATCAGCCGGTTCTGGAGGATTTTCACCTGATCGCCGGTAGAGCCGAGCTTGAGGTAGATATTCGTTTTTCCGTTGGTATAACTGGGCGCATTGGTAGCGCTGGTGGTATTGGAGGATGAAGAGCTGGAGGAACTGGAGCTGTTGCTGGAACCGTTGCTGGTAGAGCTTTTCGCAACGGCATAATAGCTGTAGACCGATTCCTGCGTTTTGATGCCCGCAACACCGTCGGCCGTCAGGTTGTTGGCCGCCTGGAATTCCTTGACCGCCGCGACGGTTCCGGCGCCGTATGTGCCGTCCACCGAGCCGGTATAATAGCCAAGATCCTTCAACTTTTGCTGCAACTGTTTCACGGCTGTGCCGCTGGAGCCGCTGTTCAGCGTCGAGTTGGAGGAGGTCGTCGTCGGCTTGGGGGTAGCCGTGCTCAGCCCCACCGTTGCGTTACCTACGGGGGTGGCTGTGCTGCTGACACCGATGGTAATCACGTTACTGGGCGGGTTGGTGGCGGTATCATTGCCAAAATTCCAATCCGACCAGTTTACCTGCTGATCTCCGGTCGTAACAGGCGTAGGCGTCGCGGTGACCGCAGGCGTCGGGGTGATCACGGTTTCAAACTGCTGCCCTCCCGTTACTACGGCAAGGCCGTTGGTATCATCCACGATGCGATCCGGTTCCATATAGCAGCCGGTCATCGCGAGCGCGGCGACCAAAAACACAGCCAGCAGCCCAAGCTTCCAGGCGTGTCCCGTGTTCGGATGCTTTATTTTTTGGTTTTTCACTCGTAAACACTCCCTTAATCAGGCTCGATCAGCGCTCGCCCATCCATTGGAGGGCAACCATTATTGTACAAGGAAACCGTTGGAAACGCAAGCTGTATTTCACCGGAGTCCCCATGTGACCACGCTTTGCACATCCATAGGACGTGCGAAAGCCTCCGTTTGTTCCCCCGTGTGAAAAAAACCCATTCAGACTAGCATGGTCAAGCGCCGCCCTATCGTGTGGCTCCCACCCCGAGGGTCAGCGAGAACAGCGTCGCCTCCCTGACCGGGGTTGCCGTTGCCTCTGCCAGCGCGCGTCTGTACAGCGCGATCTGCTCCCCGTAGAGCGTCCACAGCGCTTCGGCTGTCTCCACACGATCCGTCTTGTAGTCCACCAGCGACCATTGTCCATCTTTAAGGTAGCACAGGTCGATTACCCCCTGAACGATCAGACCGTCCCGCTCCGGCAGGCGCAGGTTGAAGTTCCACTCCCGCCGCACCGTTTGCGCCGCGAGCGCCTGCCGCCCCCAAGCGCTTTGCAGGAAACGCGCAAGCATCCCGGCGTCCGTCAGGGCATACTCTTCCTGCGTCATCAGCCGCTGGTCGCAAAAGCTCTGCAACTGGTTTGCAATCTCGGTGTTCAGCACGTCGGAGTCGTCCGCCACAGGGCGCAGGAGAGCGTAATGCAGCAGGGAGAGTGCCTTATGCGTTGCCACGCCGCGCCTCACCCCCGTCTGTTCCATCGGGGGGCGTAAAAATGCAGGCTGGGAGGGCAGATCATCCATGAGCCTTGGGCGTGCCAGCAGCAGGGGCAGCCGTTTACTTTCGGCCGATTCCGCCTGCGCAGCGTCCCCTTCGTCGGGGTCGAACAGGGCCACCTGCACACGTGTTTGCTCCCGTTCGGCCTGCGCCAGCGCCGTAACGCCGACTTTAAACGGATGGTGCGCAAAGGAAAGCCGCGGAGCAACCGGGTCTGCAACTTCCCCCGTTCCGGCATCCGCCGCCGCTTCCATACCTTCCGTCGCCTGCACAGGGATGCTTTCCGCATCCAGTTTAAGCGCATCCGCTGCGAGCCGGGCGTTTTCCAGCAGCGTTTCCAGGCGCGCTTTCCGGCTGTCCAGCGCGGAAAGTGCCGCTTCGCCCCGCGCCAAACGCAGGGCGGCCTCCCTCTCCCCGGTATCATTGTGGAAAACCACCCTCCACTTCACCGTTTTTTGTGGGAAACTTGTTACATGCGTGGAAAACTTCGCTTCTGCATCCGTTGTCCTCATCCCCATGTCGGAAACCGCATCGTCCGCCCATGTCTCCAGCAGGTCACCATCATCCACGCATTGGCACACCCAACCAAGCATGTCGCTTGCGCTGAACACCTCGTAGGCGGAGCCCGTACCCACGTGTTCCTGCCGCCGGGCAAACGCCTCGGCCGACAGTCCGTCGTCACAGCCCAGCAGCACCAGCTTATCCCGCGCGCGCGTCATTGCAACGTATAAAAGTCTGGCGCGCTCGGCTTTTTCTTCCGCCTGCGAGCGCATGTCGATCGCACCTTTCAGCAGCGTATCGCTCGTAGTGCGGGTTTCCTCGTTAACGTACGGCAACGCCACGCCCAAGCGCGGGTGCATGGACAACAGCGAGGTGTGGCGCCGGGCGAAGGATTCCTCCAACCCCATCACAAAGACGACCGGAAACTCCAGCCCCTTGGATTTGTGGATGGTCATCACACGCACCACGTCCTCCCACGGGCTTAGCACCGTGGGACTTGCGCTGTCGTGTACGCCGGCGCGCGCCTGCACGCTTTCCAAAAAATCATGCACGTCGCCGCCGCGACGCAGGGCATGCTCGCCCGCTTTCTGGCAGAGCATCCTTAAATTCGCCTGCCGCAGCTTACCCGCAGGCTGGCAGCCGTAAAACGCGTACAGCCCCGAGCGGTTCAGCCAGCCCCACAGGTATTGATCCAGTGGTGTCTCGGAAAGCAGAAAGCGCTCCTGTTCCAGTGTTTCCAGCGCCGCTGTGCACCGGGCGGAAAGCGCGTCCCTTCCTGCGGCGGCGGCACGCACCGCCTCCAGATACGAGCCCCCGGGCGTCCGCAGGCGTATGGCGGCCAATTCCCGCTCATCCATGCCCATGGCGGGGCCGCGCAGCCAGGCAAGCAGCGCCAAATCATCCGCGATGTGATCCATCAGCCGCAGGTGGATCAGCGCCTGGGCGATTTCCTCGCTTTCCATGGCGGAGCCGCGATCCTCACAATAAACGGGGATCCCCATTTCACTGAGCGTGCGTTCCAGTATCTCTGAAACGTCCTTCATCTTCGGGCCAAGAATGGCGATATCCCGGTACTTTAGCGGCGTTGACGCGTTTCCATCCCGGTTGGCCGTGGGCCGCCCCACGCGGCGTAAAATTTCGCGGCCGATGGCATATGCCTGCAGTTTCGCCCGTTCTGCGCCTTTCGCCGGTTGGGTGAACAGGTGCAGCGACACAGGCGGGTCGCCCGCGCTGGGCAGCCCCGGATACAGCCGCGCCTCCGCGTCGTAATCGATCTCGGTTACGTCGGCGCGCATAACCCGTTCAAACACGCGGTTCACACCGGCAAGCACCGCCTCGCGGGAACGGAAATTGGCGTTCAGGCTGATACGCCGCTGCGGTGCGTCGCTCTGGGGGGAAAAATCGTGCGCTTTACGCATGAACAGCGTCGGGTCGGCCTGCCGGAAGCGGTAAATGCTCTGTTTCACGTCCCCGACGTAGAAAACGCGCTGCGGCGGGCCGGATGTTTCACGTGAAACATCGCGCTTCAAAGCGTTGAGCACGGCCTCCTGTATGCCACTGATGTCCTGATATTCATCCACGAAAAGCCCGTCGAATCGCGCCGCGACTTCCTCCCGGATCGCGGGCACCTGCAATATTGTCAGCGCCATGCGTTCCAGATCGCTGTAGTCCAGCAGGTTGCGTTCGCGCTTATGCGCCGCATAGCGCTCGTCCATCACCCGCGCAAGCCGGGCAAGCGCCCTTAGCGAGGGCTGCATGGCGTTCAGGCGCTCCGTAGCCAGGGCGGTATCCTCCGGCAGGCGGTCGCCCACGGCAGCGGCGAGTTTTTTCATTTGATCCCGGTTCGCTTTATAGCGGTCGCGTATCTCCGCTTCTTCCCCTTCCAGGTTACGCACACTTGGGAGCCGGGAAAGCGAAAACGCCCGCGCAGCTTTCGTAACGTCTGTAAGACCGCCCGCAAGCGCACTGCCCAGCGCTTCGGCCGCCTGTGCATCCATCCGTATGGTCGCAAGGTAAGCTTCCGGGCAGCGTGGGTATTCGCCCAGTGTGACGCTTTGCGCGGCCAGGTCGCTTATGCCGGATACCAGCGCGCGGCAATCCGAAAGCAGCGTTTCCGCAAGTTCTCCGTTTTCAAGATCACTTGCTTCGTAGATTTTTTGGCTCCAGCGTTCCAGCCACCCGAACGGGTCGGGAATCGCCATTAAGAAAGGATACAATTCGTCCAGCATCCGGTCAATCTGTGTTTGCTCAAACTTCGCGCTAAACGCTGCGGTTTCCGCGTCGCCGGCCGCCGCCTGCTCATAGAGCCAATCCAGCGCCTCGGCCTTGGCCCGGCTTCGCAAATTGGCGCATATTGCCTCATCCCCCAAAGCTGATTGGGGATCAATATTAACAACCTGAAAATACTCCCGTGTCAGCTTCTGGCAGAAACTGTGCAGGGTGCTGATCTGCGCGGTTTCCAAAAGCTCCGCCTGCCTGCGCATCCGCACGTCCCCGGTGGCGGCCTCGGCGATACGCGCCTGCAGCCGCTCCCGCATTTCCCCGGCCGCGGCATGTGTGAAGGTGACGATCAGCATCCGGTCGACCGAAAGGCCGTCTTCCCGGATCAACGAAAAAATCCGCTCGATCAGCACGCGCGTCTTGCCGCTGCCGGCGGCTGCGGAAACAAGCAGCTCCCGGTTCCGGGCGTGAATGGCGTCTGCCTGCGCGGGCGTAAAATCCATACGATCACCTCGTTTGGCCTATTGTATCGCGAAAACGCGCCTTTTGGCAAGCTGTTGCATTAAACTTGCTTCCGCGCCGGTATGTTTCACGTGAAACAATTTTCATCATCACATCCATACAAAACAAATACCAGGCAAGCAGGTAATCCTGTATGCGTATGTTTGCCAACAGGAGGCGGAACTGCTATAATACTTTTATTCCATAGAAGGAGGTTCCGTATGCCAACCACGAATTTTGACGTCGAAGGCATTCAGCAGAGTATCATGGGCAAGTTGCAGCGTTATTACGGCGTGACCGTGAAAGATGCGTCCATGCAGCAGCTATACAAAGCCACCGCATCCACTGTCCGCGACCAAATCATGCAAAAATGGATGATCAGCCGTGAAAATCGCGCTTCCGAGCAGGGAAAGCGACTGTATTATCTTTCCGTTGAGTTTCTGATGGGCCGCAGTATGAACAGTAACCTCATCAACCTGTGCTGCCAGCAGGAGTATAATCAGGCGCTGGAAGGTTTGGGTATCAACCCTCTGACGCTTTTATCCGAAGAACCGGAGCCGGCGCTGGGTAACGGCGGCCTGGGCCGGTTGGCCGCGTGCTTTCTGGATAGCCTCGCCAGCCTGAACATCCCCACCATGGGCTGCACCATCCGCTACGAATACGGCCTGTTCCGCCAGAAGATCGTGGACGGGCAACAAGTGGAGCTTCCGGATACGTGGCTGCAAAACGGCAATGTATGGGAAATCGTCGCCACCGAGGACATCTGCCAGGTGCAGTTCGGCGGCGAGGTACACGAAACGGAAGTGGATGGCCGCAAAGTGTTTGCGCTGGATAACACCTATGTAATCGACGCCGTGCCCTACGATATGCCCGCCGTGGGCTATGATAACGATTGTGTCAACACCCTGCGCACCTGGAGCGCGCGCAGTTGCGAGGTGTTCGATCTGAAAACCTTTGGCCGCGGCGAATACGATAAGGCCATGGACGAAATGAAAATGGCTGAGGTCATCAACAAGGTACTCTATCCCGAAGACAGCCATTGGGAGGGAAAAATGCTGCGCATGAAACAGCATTATTTCTTCACTTCGGCAACACTGCAATACGCGCTGAAGGATTTTAAGCGCCAATACGGCAACAATTTTGATCTCATGCCGGACAAGGTGGTCTTCCACGTCAACGACACCCATCCGGGGTTGGCCATCCCGGAGCTGTTCCGCCTGCTGATCGATCAGGAAGGATTGGGTTGGGATGCGGCAGAGCACATTGTGCGCAACTGCATCGCCTATACCAACCATACTGTTATGCAGGAAGCCTTGGAGCACTGGCCGCAGGACATGATGAAGCAGACGCTGCCACGCATTTTTATGATTCTGGAGGAAATGAACCGGCGGCTGTGCGACCAGCTTTTCAAGATTTTCCCCGGCCAGTGGGAACGCATCGGCCATATGGCGATCCTTGGCTACGGGCAGGTACACATGGCAAACCTGTGCGTATCCTACGCCTTCAGCGTCAACGGCGTAAGCCAGTTGCACGGCAAAATTCTCACCGAGGGGCTCTTCCACGATTATTATCTGGTGAATCCCGATAAATTCAGCGCGATCACAAACGGTATCACCCACCGCAGGTGGCTGCTCTCCGCCAATCCCGGCCTCCGTGATCTGCTGACCGAGGCAATCGGCCCGGGCTTCTACCGTGACGCGCAGGAGCTGGAAAAGCTGCTGCCCTTTGCCCAGGACGCGGCTTTTCGCCAGAAATTTGAGCAGGTAAAGATTCAAAACAAGATTCGGCTTTCCCGGCTCATCGAAAAGCGGCAGGGCATCACGCTGGATCCCGGGTACATCTTTGACGTACAGGCCAAGCGTCTGCACGAGTATAAGCGGCAGCTGCTCAACGCCCTGCATATTCAGGTACTGTATAACCGCATCGTCGAAGATGCCAATTACGATGCGCCTCCCAGAGCTTTCCTCTTTGGTGCGAAGGCCGCCCCGGGCTACTACCGCGCCAAGATGATCATCCGCTACATCAATGCCCTGGCCAGTCTTATTAACCTGCATCCGCGAGCCAAGAAGTTCCTTAAAGTAGTCTATATCGAAAACTACGACGTTTCCACCGCCGAATACCTGATGCCCGCCGCCGAGATCAGTCAGCAGCTTTCCACCGCCGGAAAGGAGGCCAGCGGCACAGGTAACATGAAGTTTATGATGAACGGCGCGCTGACGCTGGGCACCATGGACGGCGCCAACGTGGAGATTTACGATCAGGTGGGAGCGGACAACATCTATATCTTCGGTATGCGCGCCGAAACGGTGGATAGTATGTACGCGGAAGGCACGTATAACCCCATGAGCATCTTTGAAACGACTGCGGAAATCCGCCGGGCGCTGAGCCAATGGCTGGACGGGACGCTATTCCCGGACGAACCCATGGCGCTGCAGGATCTGTACCATATGCTGCTGATCGGGGATTACGGCGGAATGCCGGATGAATATTTTGTGCTTAAGGATTTTGGCAGCTATTCCATGGCGAATCGCCGGATGCTTACGGATTACCGCGATCGTGATAAATGGCTGAAAAAATCCATTATCAACGTGGCAAAGTCGGGCTATTTCGCCTCGGATCGCACCATTACCGAATACAATGATAAGATATGGCATATCCAGCCGACTTAATAAGTTTACGCAACGGTTTCCTTGCGTAAAAGCACGGTGGGGAGTCTTTCCCACCGTGCCTGAGTGTCAAAAAAGTGGTCAGGCCACTTTTTTGAATTATGGGTTCTGTTTGCTGCAAAGCCGCAAACTTCCCGCCCACCCGGCCTTCCTGCCATCTCAATGTCGTTGGCCGAACTACAGTTTGCCAACTCGTTTCGCTGTCCACCTTCAAATCACTCACGGTTTCGCTGTGGTGCGCCCTGCGCACTCGCTTATCTCCGGTGTGGGCAGATACGAATACTGTTGGGGCACAGAAGGGAAGCGGTTGTGCAGTGCAAAACGACGCGGAGCGGCGAGCGACCCGAAAGTGGGAGGTTTCACAAGCACGGCGTGTAACAGCGCTCTGTGCGACGATGAAACCGATAGGGGCGTTTCGACCCTCCGATACCTCCCTTGGATATGGCTTCTTTGGCAGTCTTACACGGTGGGGACTCTTTCCCCACCGTGCCTGTTTCTATCTGCCTGCCGTTTTTGCTTCAAAGATTGGCGTATAACTCACGTCTTAAATGTTCACGCCCAGCAGTGTTTTTGCAAGAAGTCCGATCAGGAAGGCGATTACCATGACGCCCATGCTGATGGAGAGCATCTCCACGAACCGCTTGCGGAAAGGTACGCTCTTCGCGACGCTGACATAGTAGTTAAAGCCCATAATCACCAGCACCACGATCAGAATCATAATCACCAGCGCAACCGCCCACAGCGTATTAGGCAAAAACAGGTAGGGCAGCACTAAAAGCGCTACGGTGATCAGGTAGGCGACGCCCGTATACACGCTGGATTTCAGCGCGTTGGGGTTACCGTCCGCCTTTTGGGCCAGGTAGTTGCTCGCAGCCATGGAAAGCGTAGCGCTAACCCCTGTGATGATAGCGCTTAACGCCACCACCCGCGTGTTTTGTAAGGCGAAGCTCAGCCCTGCGATCGTGCCGGTCAATTCCACCAGCGCGTCGTTTAGACCAAGCACCATGGAGCCTACGTATTGCAGGCGCTCTTCATCAAGCATGTTAATGAGCTCTTTTTCGTGGCGCATCTCATCCGCCTGCGCAGTCGCGGCCTCGGGAATCTCCGCCTTGAGCCGCTCGTATACCGTGATAGCCGCAGTTTCGTCCGCCGAAAGGCGTTTCAGCACGAATGTATACCCCAGGATCAGGGTGAGCAGCTTCAAGCGCAGCAGTTTCCAGCGGTCAGGCTTGCCCTCCTGCCCGCTGATAGACTGCCAGTAGGCGGCGTGCACCTTTTCGTCCGAGCTCATCCTTTTGAGCATCGTGCTGTTTTGCGCGTTTTTCTCCCGTTTCGCCATAAACGCATAGATCAGCGCGCCCGTCTCTTCGTCGCACTGACTGCGCAATACCGCCTTCTGCGCGGCAGTACTTAGATTTTTAAAATCCGGTGTCTGTTTTTCCATGGGATTCACCTCCACATGGTAATACCGTTCGCGTTTCCCCTCGCTAATCCTGCTGTGTTAAAGGCATGCCTGAGAATATCTCGCGTCGTTATCCCCGCTGCGTAAGCTCGTACATCATCACAGCGGCGGCAACCGCCGCGTTGAGTGATTCCGCACCGCCGCGCATCGGCAGGCGATACCGGTGCGTGCAAAGCGCCTCCGTTTCAGGCATAATGCCCGCGCCTTCGTTTCCGATCACCAGACATACCTTTTGCGGCAGCGATTCTCTCTTGTAAAAATCCTCGCCGGTAAGCACGGCGGCTACGACCGCGTATCCCTCGCTTTTCAGCGCGTTTACAGCTTGGGCGGCCGAAGCGGCGCGCGCCACGGGCACGCGAAAAACGCTTCCCATGGTAGCGCGCAGCGCCTTGGCGGAATACGGATCGGCGCAGCCGGGGGTAAGCACGCACGCGTCGAAGCCCGCCGCGTCCAGCGTGCGCAGGATGGTACCTACATTGCCGGGGTCCTGCACGTTTTCCAGCAGGATCACGTGGGGGCCCAGTCCGTCCAGCGGCGCGGCCCGCGGCAGCAGCACGGCGGCGGCGATCCCCTGCGGCGTTTTCACCTGGGAGATGGCACCCAGCACACCGCTGGGCACGGAAAAGCAAACCGCGTCCGGCACGGCGGCCAGCAGCGTGGCATAATGCTCCGCCTGGCTTTCTTCCACGAACACGGTGCATACGTCCCCCGGCGCGTTTTGGATCGCTTCGGCGACCATATGTTCTCCTTCGCACAGGAACAACCCGCTTTCGTCCCGGCCGCGCTTTGTTTGCAACGCTTTGGCTGCCGACACTGCGGGATTGCGAAGGCTGGTGATGGTTTGCATAGGCTGTCCTTTCTGGCGAAGCTGTCCCTATTGTCCAATGCAAGGCATGCGCAAATGGTTTTAAAGTATAAAGAATATTGTTTTACCCTGACCGCGCAAAGCGCGGTCAAAGACGGGTCAAGTGCAAAGCCCTTTTTAGGGGTGCAAGGGGTAAAACCCCTGCTTTACATGCGTTCAGGCGCTTCCATGCCGATCAGGTACAAACCGGTTTTGAGCACCGATAGCGCCGCGCGGGTCAGGCGCAGCCGCGCTTCGCGCACGCCCGCGTCCTCGTCCAGAATACGGTGCTCATAGTAGAATTTATTATAGGTCTTCGCCACGTCCGTCACGGCGCGAGTGACCATGCTGGGCTCGTTCTTGTCCGCAGCGTCCGCAATCGCTTCGGGAAAGCGGCTGATACTCCGCAGCAGCGCCTGCGCATCGTCATCCGTAAGCGCAGTGTAATCCGGAGCTATGTCGGGCGCCTGTTGCTCCTCCGCCTTGCGCAGCACCGAGCAGCAGCGCGCATGGGTGTATTGTACATATGGCCCGGTTTCGCCGTCAAAATTCAGCGCCCGATCCCACCAAAAATCGATATCCTTGATGCGGTTATTCTGCAAATCGGTATAGATCACCGCGCCGATGCCCACCTGCCGGGCAACTTCCTCCTTGTTGGTCAGGCCGGGGCTCTTTTCCTCAATGATGGCCAGCGCCTTTTCCTGCGCGCGCCGCAGCAGATCTTCCAGATAGACTACATGCCCCTTGCGGGTGGAGAGCGTCTGCCCCTCGTAGGAAATCATGCCGAAAGCGACGTGCACCAGATCCTTCGCCCAGGGGTAGCCCATTTTCTCCACGACCTTGAACCACTGGCGGAAATGGAGATCTTGCTGGTAGGCCACCACGTAGAGGCATTTATCGAAATGGTAGGTGTCCGCGCGGTAGAGGGCGGCGGCGATGTCCCGCGTGGCGTACAGCGTGGCGCCGTCTTTTTTAAGGATCAGGCAGGGCGGCATATCCGCGTCGGAGAGATCCACAATGCTCGCGCCCTCGCTGATGGTCAGCAGATGTTTGGCTTTCAGCTCTTCCAACACACGGCCCATTTTATCGTTGTAAAACGCTTCGCCGGCATAGCTGTCGAATTTAACATCCAATAATTGATACACGCGGTCGCAATCGCGCAGCGTGACCTCTTTAAACCAGTTAAACAGGCTAAGCGCCTCGGGTTCGCCATCCTCAATCGCTTTGAAATACGCGCGGCCCTCGTCCTCCAGCGTATGGGTGCCGGTCGACTTTTCTTCTTTTTCGGCTTCTTCGTGGAACTTTACGTACAGGCGGGTAAGCGCCTCCACACCGTCTTTTTCCACTTCGGCCTGACTGCCCCAGCGCCGATAAGCGCTCACGAGTTTGCCAAACTGCGTGCCCCAGTCGCCCAGGTGGTTGATGCCTATAGTGGTATACCCTAAATGATCGTAAATACGCTTCAGGCTGTGGCCGATCATCGTAGTGCTTAAATGCCCTATATGAAAACGCTTGGCGATGTTGATGGAGGAATAGTCGATGCAGATCGTTTTGCCGTTCCCCTTCGTGCTTGCACCGTAGCGGTCTTCCGCCGCCAGCACCTTCGCAATCGTTGCTTCGGCGAAACTTCCCCGATTAAAATCAAAATTCAGATAGCCGCCCAGCGTCCTTGCGGTGCAGGTTTCCGGCGCGTCGATGATCACGGCCAGCGTTTGGGCGATTACCGGAGGCGCTTTGCGTAAGGTACGGCTGAGCTTAAAGCAGGGAAAGGCATAATCCCCCATGTCCCTTTCCGGCGGCACTTCCAGAAAGCCCGCGATTTCGCCTTCCGTGGGCAATTCCGCCGCCTCGGGGAATCCTTCTTTCATCGCCGCAGCAATCAGCCCGGCCAGCATCTGTTTCATATCGTCCATATGTTTTCCTCCTGTGTTTCGTTCCCGGCCCGTCCGTTCAGCTCAGCGTCGCGCCCGGCTCAAAATAAGCTTCCGCGCGCTTTCGCCACTTACCTTTGCGGTAGACCACAATAGTGATCAGGCAGGCCGAAACCCAGCTGATTAAAAGGCTCCAATACAGGCAGGACGGATCTCCGTTGGGCCATTCGGGCGTTTTGCTGATCGCCGCGAACAGGTACGCCAGCGGCAGCCGGATGACAAGGGTCTGGATGATGCCGATCCACATGGGAACAACCGTCTCGCTCATGCCGCGCATCACGCCGCCCAGCGTCTGGGTGAGGCCAAAGGCGATGTACCCTACGGCCAGAATGCGCATCATCCTCGCGCCCAGCGAAACGATCGCCTCCGTATCCGTAAACACACCCACCAGCTGACGGCCGAACAGCAGGATGCACAATACCAGCACCGAGGAGCAGATCAACGCGAGCTTCATGGTCGCTTTCGTGCCCTGGTGTACGCGATCCAGCTGCTTGGCGCCGAGATTTTGCCCGGTAAACGTGGTCGCGGCGATCCCGAAGGTAAAATTGGGCATCATGGCAAAGCCGTCCACACGCATCACAGCCGTGTAGGTGGTGACCACCATCGGCCCCAGCGAGTTCATCAGCGATTGCACAATCACCGCCTGCATGGTGATAATCCCATAGGTAAGCCCCGCCGGCAGGCCCAGCCGGATTGCGCGAAGCGCGATGGCCTTATCCATGTGGATCGACTTACGGTTCACGTCCACCGTGTTGGTCATGCGCGTCAGGCGAAGATAACATAAGATAGCGGATACGCATTGTGAAATCACGGTCGCCAGCGCCACGCCGTCGGTGCTCATATGGAAAGCGGTGACAAAGAGAATATCCAAAAAGATATTAAGCACTGTGGCGATCAGCAGGTATAGCAGCGGGGACGTGCTGTCCCCCAGGCCGCGCAGCACGCCGGAGAGCATATTGAAAAACGCGAAACCTGCGATACCCGCAAAAAAGATCGACATGTAGGCGTAAGACATTTCCAGCATCGAAGCCGGTGTGTTGAGCAACAGCAGTATCGGTCTGGCCGCAAGCACGCCCACGACCGTCATCAGCACCACTACCCAGAAGGTGACCACGATGATCGTGCCTACGGACCGGGACAGGCTCAGGCGATCCTTCGCTCCGCAGTATTGTGCCACTACGATACCCGCGCCGGTCGAGATGCCCGTAAACAGCGCCAGCAGCAGATTGATGATCGCAGCCGTCAGGCCGACCGCGCCCAGCGCGTCGTCGCCGATATAGTTGCCCACGATAATCGCGTCTACCGTATTATACAACTGCTGGGCGAAATTACCCAACAACAGCGGTATGGAGAAGATCATGATTTCCGTCATGGGATTGCCCTGGGTCATATCCCGCGGGGAGAAAATCCGTTTCAGACCGGCGGTCAGCGTGCGCATGAGTGCCTCGCAATTCCTGTCCCATTCCGATAGGGGAGGGGCTGGGGTCACCCGTTACAGGGTCGGCCTTGCCACTCCACGGTAAAAAGACAAACATTCATTTCAGTATAAACAGCTTTTCCGTCCGAAAGGGTGGCGAAGTGCAAACACCAGGGGCCCGCGGAGCCCGGCTCTGCGTCCCCTGGTTACAGGCTGCGTTTCTTGTTTCCCTACGGGTGCAGCACCGTACCCATCGGATCGCCCGACAGCACTTTAAGTACGTTATCCGCCGGTTCCAACGCAAAGACGCGCACCAGCGGAAAACGGTTGTCACGCAGCATTACAAACGCGCCCGCGTCCATCGCGCGCAGGTCGCGGCTGACACAGTCGTCATAGGTTGCTTCCCGGATCAGTTCAGCGTTCGGGTCGCAAGTCGGATCGGTGGAATAAACGCCGTCGACGTTTTTCGCCATCAGGATCTCATCACAGTTCAGTTCCAGCGCGCGCAGCACGACCGCGCTGTCGGTGGAAAAGAACGGGTTCCCCGTGCCGCAGGCCAGCAATACAATGTGCCCGCCTGCCAGCAGTTCGTCCGCGCGGGCGGTGTTGTACGCCTCCGCGAAACGCAGGATGTCTACCGCGCTCATCACCGTAGCGCGCGCCCCAAGGCGGACAAGCGTATCCCGCATATACAGGCAGTTTTGCAGCGTCGCGAGCATTCCCATCTGATCGGCCGCCACAGCGCCCATGCACATGGCCGCGCCACGCCGACCCCGCCAAACGTTGCCCCCACCGATGACCACGGCGAGCTCCACGCCACTTTCCTGCGCGGCGATCAACGTGCGCGCAACCGATTCAAACGCCTTGTGATTGAACAGCCTGCCGTTTTCGCCAAGCGCTTCGCCGCTTAGTTTGAGGATGACGCGTTTCTTCTTTTCCGTCATACTGCGCCTCCTTTATGTATTATCAAATGCATTATACACGACAGCGAACGCGAATGTAAAGGCAACGGGGTGGGAAAGTACCCTTTTCCCCCCCTTGCGAAGCACCGCCGCCATAGGGGCCGCGCTGCGCCTTTAAGCAAGCTACCTCTTAACACTACGGTTTCACGCGTCCCGGATCATGTGTACACAGGCGCCGTCGATCAGCGCGTCCATGGCTGCAGGGTAGGAAGGGCCTACCTGTTGGGCGGTCAGGAGGGAAAACAGCAGAATGCGAACCGCCGCGTACGCTTCGCTCTCCGGCACAACCAGCGTAACACCCGCCTGCCCCATCAGCGAACGGATTAAATCTTCATTGCTGCGGTAATGTTCCCGCAGCAGCTTTTCGGGAAGCTTGCGCAGGATAAAAGGCACATCGTCCTGGTAAAACCCGGCCAAGGATTGTTCCCGCATGGCGCGCCACGCGGTTTTCAGCATTACCGCCGCCCGAAGGCGCGCGGAGGATGCCGGGTTTTGCCCAAGGGCCAGCTGCACCCGGCGAGAAATTTCCGTTTGCCTTTGTTCCAGCACGTCCAGAAACAGATGTTCCTTGCTAGGGTAAAACTTATAGAACGCGCCTTTGGAGATGCCGGCTTCCATCGCTAATTCGTCCACGGTGGTCTTGCGCATTCCCTTGCGCGCGGCGTGACGGCCCGCGGCCTGCCGCAGCGCGGCCACGATACCGGCTTTTTCCTTATCGCTGAAACTTACCGCCATATTACTTCCTCCTCACTTGGTAAGGGGCAGATACACGGAGGCCGACGCGCCCAGTGGCGCGCTGCCGGCGGGAAGCGATACGTGCATGGTAAAGTACGCGGCGTTTTGCTTGGTAACGCCCCGAGCGGAAATCTGCGTAACGGCGCCGATGAGTACTGTGTTTTCGTCCATATCCAGCGTTACGGGCAAAGTATCGCCCACCCGCAGCGTGCCCAGGTCGACTTCATCCACATCCGCTACAACCTCCAGGGCGTCGGTATGGTCGATGCGGCAGAGCAACTCGCCTTTCCATACCTGTTGGCCGGGAATGACCGCCACGCTGCGCATCACACCGGAAACGGGGCTTGCGACCATCCCGCGGTAATCGTCCGGCGAGGCGTCCGCGGAAAGGAAAGCCGCCAGCAGCTCTCCGCTTTTCACGGCGTCGCCTTCTTTCACCGCCACAGAAGCCACACGGCCCGTCCCACCAACCAGCAGCGCATCCCGCCGGGCAACAGTGCCCTTGCCTACGCAGCTTTTACTGGTATGGCGGTCGTCGCGGTATAGCGTTACGGAAGCGTTTAAGTCAAACGTGCCGGTGAGCACGTCCACCGTATACTCGTTCCCGCTCACCTGCGTTACAAGGCCGCTGCCCTCGTCCCCGTCCCGGGTGGAGGTGGCAAAGTATAGCGTTTCTCCCAGATGCAAAAGCTTGTTTGCATTGTCACTCGCTGCGCCCGCCGTGGAGGCCGCCACACGGTATTCCGCCGTCGGTTCGATGCCGATAACCGCGCCGTAGCGTGCCGTAACGGCCGCGGCGTCGTCGCCGGGTTGAATGAACACAGCTTTCACGATTCCGTCCTCGGAAGCATACAGGTCGTTGGTTATGTAGCGGAACAACCCCTGCGCCACCTGGACGGTATCGCCGGCTTCCAAGTCAAATGCGGTCAGCGTGCCGCTGAACGGCGCTGTGACGTCCGTATACACGGCTGCGGCAACCACGCCGTCGGCGATGGGGCGGCCGGTCAAATCCTCCGCGGCCAGCGCCGTTTCGCCAAACAGGAGGCTTGCAGCCGCCAGCAGGCTAAGAAGCTTCATCGATTTCATTAAAAAATCCCCCTTATTCCACGCTCTTTAAAGCTTCCACCATATCGATGGAGCGTACCTTTCGGGTAAGCAGCCGCTCAATGAGGATGCTGAACAGGCAGGTGATCACCGTGGCGAGCAACATCGTATTTAACGATACGTGTTCCACAAAGACATTGTTTTCCGAGTGCAGGGCAATAAGCACCGCCTGGGTGAGCCAAATGCCGGGAACGACGCCCAATCCCGCGCCCAGCAGGGTAATCAGGTTGTTTTCCCGCATCATCAGCCGCCGGATCTCCTTTTGGTGGTACCCGAGCACTTTCAGGGTGGCGTAATCCCGTGTGCGTTCGGTAAAGTTAATCAGTCCCATGTTGTAGCAGATCACAAACGCCAGCCCGATCGCCGCGCCGTACATGAGGTTAAACACCGCGGTGGTGGAATCCATAATGGTCAGCGTCTGTTTGAACTGTTCGGCGGGCCGTTTGAACGCGGTGATTTCGTCCATCGTATCCATTTTAGTCAGCGTGAGCGCCGTGGGCGCCTGCAGCAGGAGCGCCGTAGGCTGGAACGCTCCTTTGTGTAAAGCTTCCCAAATCCCGGATGCAATATATACGCTTTGGCCTATGTTGGTTTCATAAACCGCCTCTATGGCAAAGGGCAGCCCTTCGTCATCTCCGGCAAGCCAAATTTCCACGGTGTCCCCCACATAAAGCCCCATCACGTCGGCCAGTTTTCGGCTGACGGCAATCCCGTTCTCCGGCGGCGCCTCCACAGAAAAACCCTTACCCAGACGCAGCAGCCGCTGATTCTCCTTGAGCACGTTCATAACCACCGTGCGGGATTGCCCGGCATAACGCAGGCTCACACGTTTTTCCATAATGCCTTCCACTCGCCCGGCGGCAAGCCGCGCTTGATAGCTTTCCAGCGTTCCGGCGGTCGTGTCCAGATCGGCGCGCAAGTCGTAGGCGATCGTGCCCGTGTAGTATTCACTGATGCTGGCTTGGATGGAGTCCTGCAGCCCCATGGCGCAGATGATGAGCATGTTGCAGCATAAAAGCCCCACCATCGCGACCATCGCGCGTCCCTTGTTGCGGGCGATGTTGCGCAGGATCATCTTGTTGTTGAAGGAGAAGCTCCGCCACAGTCCCTTCCAGTTTTCCAGCATCACCCGGCTTCCCGCCTTGGGCGGCTTGGGCCGAAGCAGCGCGGCGGTTTGCTCCTGCGCCTGCTTATGGTAGGCGTACAGGCAGATGAGCACCGAAAGCAGCACCATCAGCCCCGTTATACCCCAGGCGGAAAGCGAGATCGGCGCCCGCAGCCGGACGGGCAGGATGTAGTGCGCCGCCTCCATGCCGTAAAGGATGTCCGGCAGGGTATAACGACCGACGATCAGCCCCAGCAGCGCGCCGACCAGTGAGGGTACAAACGCGTAACACAGGTAATGCCTGCGTATCTGCCGGTTGTTGTACCCCAGCGCCTTGAGCGTGCCCATTTGCATCCGCTGGTTTTCGATCATGCGCGTCAGCGTCGTAAGCACGATCATGGCGGCAACGCCGAAGGCCAGCACAGGGAAAACATAAGTCAGGTTTTTAAACAGGGTCACGTCCGCGTGTGTGCGCTGGGTGCTGGCATGGGTTTGCCGGGTCAGGATCAGCGCTTGGGGTAAAAGCGACTGGATCGCGTTTTCCACCGCGGTTGCGTCCGCTCCGGGGGACAGGGAAACGAGCACCTCGTTGATGGGCAGCGCGGTCACCGCGTCCTTGCTGATGAGCGCGAAGCCGTAATGTACGGGGTCAGGGGTCTCGTCCTTGGAGGTGATCACATGTTCCGGCGAGAGGATCAGCCCGCGGACGATAAAGTTCATATCCGTTCCTTCGACACTGAGCTTCAGTGTGTCGCCGACGTTCAGGCCGTGCGCCTGGGCAAACTGCTCCTGTAACAGGCAGCCGCGCAAGTCGGAAGGCGCCAGCGCTGCACCCTGACGAACCAGCGGCACGTTGATCGCCGATTCTCCCTGAACGGCATGCACCAGAAGCGTTACGCCGTCGCCCAGCGCCGGAGTATCCATCTCATCGGAAAAGCGAGCCTGCACGCCCTCCACGCCGTGAATGTTACGCAGGTTATCCAGATCGGCTTTGGACGGCGAGGATACGTTCACCCAGAAATCCGCCAGATTGTACTGCGTAAAATAAGTCTCCGCGGACAGGTCGATCATACGCCACGCTCCATCCAGCCCGCTATATACCCATGTGCCCAGCGCGCACAGGAGCACGATGGCCGCAAACTGCATGGCGGCATGCCCCATATCGCGCCACAGCTTGTTACGCAGCGCGGAATGCGCGCGTTTACGCGCTACCATGCGATGTCCCCAACCTTTACCGGAAAGGGATTGACCGTATTTTCCGCGATGGTGCCGTTACGCATCCGCAGCACACGATCCCCCAGCGGGGCCATGTTCGCGTTGTGCGTGATGATAACCACCGTCGTGTGGTAGGTTTTACAGACCTGCGTAAGCAGCTCCAACACCTGCGCGCCCGTTTGGCTGTCCAGCGCGCCGGTTGGCTCGTCGCACAAGAGCAGCGCCGGGTTTTTGCACAGCGCCCGGGCGATGGATACGCGCTGCTGCTCGCCGCCGGAAAGCTGTGCGGGAAAATTGCCCATTCGGTTTTCCAAACCGACTTGCGCAAGCACAGTCGCGGGGTCCAGCGCTTTGGGGCACACCTGCCGTGCCAGTTCCACGTTTTCCAGGGCCGTAAGGCTAGGCATAAGGTTGTAGAATTGGAACACAAAGCCCACGTCCAGCCGGCGGTATTGGGTGAGCTGCGGCGAGCGCATCTGGGTGATCACCTTGTCCCCTACCCGGATGGTGCCGCTCGTCGCCTTATCCATCCCTCCAAGGAGGTTTAGCACCGTGGTCTTGCCCGCGCCGCTGGGCCCCAGCACCACACACAGTTCGCCCTGCTCAACGCCAAAGGTAACGTGGTCGGCCGCATGTACCGTCGCCTCACCCGTGCCGTAATCCTTACAGACTTGCTCAAAAGCAATATAGCTCATCCGGACCTCCCAAATACCGTGTGACCAATATTGGTTATACAGTCACGTTATAACACCGCTTTGCCGCACTGTCAACGGAATTAACGCAAACGCTACTTTTCTTGGGATATATTAAGAAGATTGGACAGGGCAAAGAGACGCCTTATCCAATAGAATC
>JAJFVI010000071.1 GCA_021371895.1 Eubacteriales bacterium
TCCTACCACCAGATGGTTTTATGGAGGCTCCAACCACAGCCCCTTTGCACATTTGTTAATCAGTTAGATACCGCCAGACGGTTTATGTGGAACGAGGTTACAAGCGCAAAGAGCCCTGTGGTCCCAAGCAGCATCAAATAAACCGTGGAGGTATCAACATGATCTACGTTGGAATCGATGTTGCCAAGGATAAGCACGACTGCTACATCATCTCTTCCGAAGGAGAGATACTCGCTGACGTGTTTACTATCGCCAACACCATGGATGGTTTCGACCTGCTTTACCAAAGGCTCAAATCTATAGCACGCGATTTGGACAAAGTAAAAGTAGGACTCGAAGCCACTGGTCACTACAGCTACAACATACTCGGTTTCTTGCTTGACAAAGGTCTGTCCACCTATGTCATAAACCCGCTCCACACCAACCTTTTCAGGAAAAGTCTCAGCCTTCGCAAAACCAAGACCGACAGGGTGGATGCCCGTACCATTGCCGCTATGATGATGTCCAGTGTAGACCTCAAGCCCTACACAAGTACATCATATCACAGCGAAGAGCTGAAGTCTCTCACAAGATACCGCTTTGACAAGGTTGCTGAGCGTGCGAAGCTGAAGCAGTCCGTTTCCCGTCTTGTCACCATCCTCTTTCCGGAGCTTGAAAAGTTAGTGCCCGTGCTGCACATGACCTCGGTGTATGCGCTGCTCTCCGAATGCCCCGGTGCGAATCA
The DNA here is from genome assembly GCA_021371895.1 of Eubacteriales bacterium. Lineage (GTDB taxonomy): Bacteria > Bacillota > Clostridia > Christensenellales > Aristaeellaceae > CAXXOK01. The sequence goes on from JAJFVI010000071.1 coordinate 725, forward strand.
GATCGCCGCCACGCACCTGACGCATCTGACCAACCTTCTGGAGAGCACGTCCCGTGGACGTTATGCCCGGGAGAAAGCACTGGAACTCCGCGATGCTGCCCGCCGTTCCATTGGTTCCGTGATGCCCGCCAAGTCCATGGAACTTCAACACACGATTCGTCTCATTGGGGAATTGACGGTGGAAATCGACGAGATCGAAGCGGAGATCAAGCGAATCATAGATGAACTGGCTCCGCCTATCTTGACGATCCGAGGGATCGGCTACCGCATGGGCGCGATGATCCTTGCCGAAATCGGAGATTTCTCCCGCTTCGATTCGCCTGACAAGATCCTTGCTTACGCAGGACTTTCGCCCTCCACCTACCAGTCCGGTCAACTCTATGGCGCGTACGCTCACATGGAAAAGCGGGGATCGCGTTACCTGCGCTATGCGCTGTTCAATGCCACGAAGTACGTTTGCCGGTGGGAGCCGACCTTTGCCGTGTATCTAGCCAAGAAACGTGCGGAAGGCAAGCATTACAACGTCGCTGTATCTCATGCCGCCAAGAAGCTAGTCCGCGTGATCTTTGCCATCCAGCAATCTGGCGAGGCGTACCGTCCCACAGCGTAGCCCCTGTCATTCTCTTCGGAGCCTGAGCCATCTTGCACTATCACAAAGCCGGCGAAGCGAATTCTTGACAAACCGAAGCATTCAAATGCTACCATTGTTTGTGAGAGGGCGCGCTGCGTTTGCTTTGCTATTCCCTCCATCGCCCTCGCCGCCAGCGTTTCAGCATTTGAATGCTGTTTGTCAAGGGCGGCGCTGCTGCTTAGAAAACATTCGATTTCCCTCCCTTGGGGACTTGACTTTTAATAGTTAGTCTTATAATCTCTGTCCGACTAACTGTTGACAATCCATTGTTCAGCTTTCCCCTGGCATACGCAGGCGCCCGTTACATACGCCTGACAACCACTACACATTGTCAGCTTACGAACGGCGCGTGTGCGAAGCAATGCAAGTTAATAACAAAGCCATCCTTATCAAGATGGCTTTGCCGTTGAACTATGGGAATGTTGCGTCGCACAGGGATTGCAGATAATCGAACGGGAACGGAGCACCCTTACCTTATGCGCTGTTACATGTGGGGATGCACCTGCGGGGGTTGCAATCAGGGGTTGGCTATTCTGCTGGGCTGCTTACCTTGTTGATAAGCCCCGCCCAAACGTGTTCTCTTTTGAACAGGTTGAAATGCTTATTCTCCTTGCCTTAAAGCTACCGAAATTACAGCTTCATTGTTGGTTTCATCCGATTACATGATGTATCCATCACACTCCACCACGAAAGTGAATGTATATATGCCTACCGATAGCGGGCACAAAGAGCGATTATTGCCATTACGAACGTCTGTGTTGGCGGGCACCGCATTGTGCCTACCCTGGCTTAACTGCGAGCCGCTGACCCACCACTTACTATAAAGCCTATGTGAGAGGTGCAACATCGATATCTGGCAGTCTTTGATCTCAAAATCGTCGCCGCCGCACTTGAAAAAGTGACGATGTGAAATAAAATAAAAGTCGTTAAGCGTTTTCTTCATGATTCCTTAGTTGTCCCAGGCTACCGCCCGGATGGCGCAGAATGTATTCCCGCGGCGTCAGGCCGCGTTTGTCCTGCAACAGCACGGATAGGGCCTGAAGCACCAGCGTCTCGGCCATGATACTATTGCGCGGCGCCCGGTTGAGTGGCCCTCCCTCCTCGGCGACACCCGCGAACAGATGAACGTCCGCAAAGACAGCAAGCCAGGAATCGGGGCGCCCGGTGACCGCGATTACTTTGCAACCGTTTTTGCGAATGGCAATGGCGGTAGCCTTCATTTCGGTGGTTTCGCCGCTGTTGGATATACAGATTACCACGTCTCCAGCTACCAGCTGTCCGCAAGAGCCATGAACAGCTTCCGTGCCATGCAGGAAATAGGTCGGCGTTCCCGTGGAAGACAGCAGCGAGGCGATATAGTTCGCTACGTGGCTGGGCTTACCGATGCCCGTGATATGCACGCGGTTGCCCTGCGCCTGCGCCTGCAAGATCAGCTCGGCGGCGGGCAGCAGCGTTTTTTCGCTTATGGTGCCGACAAAGTCGGTGAACTCTTTTTGGACACTATCTAAAAAAGCAGTCAAACATGTCATGGTCGATTACTCCTTTGCATGGTTCGACGTAAGCGCTTCAAAGGCTGCTGTGGGCAGCCCGTGGCTGTACATCAGGGCCGTAACTTCATTCAAATAGGGCAGACTGGGCTGCGCGCCGATGCGGCAGACAGTCAGGGCAGCGGTATAGTTGGCGAATTGCAATACTTGCTCCATGGGCAGCCCCAGCGTCACCGCCGTGCAGAACGCGCCTACGAAGCTGTCTCCGGCGGCGGTTGGGTCTTTTACGTCCAATCCGGTCAGCGCCGGGCTGCAAAGCATCCGACCGTCCTTGCTCCGGTAGGCAGCTCCGCGGCTGCCCAGCGTAATCATGGCATTGTCTACACCCATGGCTTGCAGCTTCTCAAGCGCCCGGCCTATATCCGTTTCCGTGCGGATCGGGATGCCTGTAATGTCCTCGGCCTCGTGCTCGTTAGGGGAGATGTAGCATAGCGACCGCAGCAACTCCGGCGGTAGCGGTGCGGAAGGCGCGCTGTTGAGCATTACAGGCACGCCCCTTGCCTCGGCGTAGCCGGCGACCAGCACGTTGATCTCCATGGGGATCTCCAATTGCAGTATCACCAGGTCATATTCCAACACCTGCTCCCGTAAAAACGCCACGTCCTCCGAGGTGATCGCCATATTGGCGCCCGGCACGACAATAATCCGGTTGGAAGTGATTCCCTCCTCCAATTCCAGCTGTACGTTGCCAATAGCGGAGGAAACGTCGCTCGTCACGCTCACATGCCGCACGTCCACGCCCGAAGCGCGGGCGGCTGCCGCCAACTCCTTGCCGAAAGGATCGTCGCCCACCTTGCCTACGAACGTCACATCGGCGCCGAGGCGCGCAGCCTGTACAGCCTGGTTGGCTCCCTTGCCGCCCGTTGCCGTACGGTAGTCGAAGCCCAGCACGGTTTCTCCGCTTTGGGGAAACCGGCGGGTGCTCACGATCAAGTCCATTACAAAACTGCCGACCACCAGGATGCGCGGTTTTCGATTCATATTCCTATTATCTCCTTGGATAAATACTGTTCCATTCCTGTGGGCAGGCGGAGGCTGTTTTGTTGCCTGAGCGCCGTTATGGCTGTGGAAGAAGCTGGGTCGGTCCGGCGATTATAGAGCTTTGCCGTCCCGCAGAATTTTTTTGCCGTTTGCCTTAGATTACTTCCAGATAGTCCTTATCGGGCAGCGCGGGGAAAGGCGCCGTGGGCAGCTGCTGGTACCAATAGGCCACCGAGGCGATATCGTCCTGCAAGGGTAAATAACGTTTGCCTTCCCGCCATCCGAGCGCCTGGATGGTGACGCGCAGATCCTTTTCAAAATAGATCGGGTCCGTGATGTGCCAGCGATACATGCCGAAGCGGAATTGACTGCAGTAGAGCTTATCAGGCGTAATCACCTGGTGCAGACCCGCGTAGGGGGTGGTGAAGGGCACATAGTTTGCGTGCGTTACCGGGTCTTCAAAATCGTAGGAACCGCAAAAGTAGTCCTCCGTGCCTGTACCGCAGATGGTGGGGTAATCCTGGTCGCTGTCCATAAAGAACTTAATCTCGCCTTCACCCCACCAGCTGTTGTTATTTACACCCCATGCCATGTAGGTACCCACATACTTGCCCCGGCCCTTTACACCATCCAGAATCGTGTAATTCTCCTTGTATGCAAGCGGGTTGACGCGGCGGAATTGCGCGTGGAAATAGGCTTCGTCCGCCGGGATATCGCACAGGCAGTAATCGATTTGGTAGTACATGGTCACCGATTCTGCGGCGAGGTTGGTCAGCGTCATGCGCGCGCGGGTGCGGAAGGGCATCGGCCAATAGCAGTTGAAGGCACTGCCGGGGTTAACGCACACCGCAAGGGAACTTACTTGCGCGTAGGTGTTCCACCCCATGCAGAAGAAATCGCCCGCCGGGCTTTCCACGCTGGGCTGCGGCTGATCGTCCCAGTACATGCGCAGGACGGTATTACGCCAACGGCCGGTCGGTGTGAGCCAGATATGTTGGATTATGCCGCTACCATCGATGTCACAAAGGGGATAGGTTTCGTTGGGTTGCAATATGATATATGGGTTGACTTTCCACCCTGTGCCCAGGTCACGCGCCGCCAGCTTGGCGGTGCCCTCTTCCAGCGGGCACCGGGCGCCACCGCCCTTTGTGCCCGTCAGGTTTTCCGGCGAAATAGAGCGGGTCACGTGTTTTTCCAATCGGCTGAGACGGTCCATAGTCATGCTGTTACCTCCTCGTTATTCCGGGAGCACCCAGGTCGGTTCCGGCTTGATCGTGCCCAGGACGGTGATTTGCTGCCGGAGTTGCCCTTGCGCATCCATTGTCTGTCGGACTACACCCCAGCGCTGGCCGTCGCTGAAAATGGATTGAAAATCTTCCTGGTGGATGCGAGGAGCAAAGCGCGTACCGCCCGCAAGCGTCATGCCGCCGTAGGCTGGGATCAGCCCCCAGGCTGCCATGGAACGAGCATAGTGGAAGCCGCATTCCATTTCGTTAAAAGGGTTGCGCCGGTTGCTGTCGAATCGAGCACGCACCGCGCTTACGAGTGCTTCCGCTTCCTTGAACATACCCAGACACACCATCGTCGTTGCCGCCTGGTACTCCACACCTGTCCATACCTCGTCGGAATAAACGAAGGGAAACGCCGGCTCTCCGCCATGAGGCCAGGAGCACAGGCGCAGGCCCGCCTCGTCCGGGGCGACGAAAGTCCGCTGCAGGCACCAGCGCGGCGTATGCCCGTCACTAAAATTGTACCGCCAGATCGACGCGGTGGCCATTCGCAGATGCTCGTGGGGTAAAAGCTCACCCAACCCGGTTAAAAATGCCAGCGTCTGCCCGAACAACTGGTCGCTCAGGCAGCCATCGCCAAATTGGTAGGGTGGCGGCTCCAGTCCCGTGCGCTGCACGTACCATTCGCCGTTAAAGCAGCGCTCGTCCAGCGCCGCGGCGCTTTGGCGGTACGTTTCCGTGAACGCCGATTGATCCGCAGGTTTGTCCAGCGCCTCCGCCATGGCGGCCATTGCCTTGAGCGCCGCCAAGTACAGTACACCGCTTAAGGGATTCACCCCGATGAACTCGATATCGTACGTGTTGTGCTGTTTTGCTTCCAACAGCTGGTCGCCGTCCGGATCCCACGTTCGCCGGGCATAATCGAGGGCCCGGCAAGCCGCCGGATATAGACGGGCTAAAAACGCCCGGTCACTGCTGAGCTGGTACTCCCGCCACAGGCGCACCAGCATACCCAGCTGCCCGTCCACGGCAGCAGGCAGCTCGAAGGGCGGTAGTCCGAAGGATTGTTGGGTGCGGAAGCTCATTTTGCCGCACGCGTCCGTTTCGTTGAGCAACTCGTTCGTCCGCGCGTTGCGCTCCAACTGTGGGAACAGGTATGCGACTGTCTGGGCGTAGTTCCACACGTGCGTGCAGGTACCGTGGCAACTGCCCTCCTGTTCGTGGCAGCCCTCCCAGCCGTAAAAAGCACCGTCCTCCGTGAGAAAGCAGGTATTGCTGCGCAGAGCCGTGAGGCTATAGGCGGCGGATTCGATGACTGCCTCGGGCAGCGTACTTTCGTACAGTGCCGTGGAGAATTGGCGGCTTTCCGCTTCCAGCCGGTGCAGATGGGTCAGCAGATACGTCCCAGCCTGCCACGCATCAGTAAAGCGGAGGGCGTAGGCGTTGCGCATCGTTCTGCCCTGCGCTTCCTGAGCAAACCAACCATACGGGCGGTTAGGCACATACCAGCTGAACACGAAAACGAAATCCACTTCCTCTTGTGGGGCCAGTTGCTTTTGAATGCCGATGGTACCCACCGTAAGCCCTTCCGGCCCGATGCGGCTTTGGCGGGCTTCCTGCCCGTATTCGCCCCGCGGTAGTTCCCCCCGGCAGAGCGCTTTCCAAAAGGCGGTTATGCCGTCCTGCCAGCCACCCTTATACCAGGTCGGAAGCAGTTGCGCGTCCGCATCGTTGGTCATCAGAGCGCCTTGCGCCTCGCACAGACTTCCCCGGGGTTCGCCTTCGCCGAGCATCCACAGCCCGTAGCAGCCGCCCTGCCGTACAGGGCGGTTGGATGCGCCCGGAACAGTCTGATAATTATCGAAGCAGTCGAACCCGCGAAAACCGTAGAAATTCGGCATCGAACCGCAGAGCAGGACACTTACCGGGGCCTGGGCGACGTTGCGCACGCGGTAGCGCAGCAGCATTGCAGGAATGCCGCTGTCCGTAACGTTCAAGGGAATCAGCGGGTTCATGGTCGTCAGATGGATGGTAAGCGGAAGCGTATCGTCGATAAATTCAATTTCGCAAAACGGATAGCGCACTTCCATCCGGCTGTCCGCCAGCCGCGGCAAACCCCGGACTTCCTGCGGATGGTAGCCTCGCGCGTGAGCAAAATCCGGCGTGACCTCCGCTTCCAGCACGCGGGTATCGACGAACCCGTCCCCTTCGCAGTGCAGAGCGAAGAAGCTGTAGGGTAGCTTGTTGCCCATTTGCGGACGATTGAAAATTTCGAACTCGCACAGCCGCCCGCACGCGTCCACGCCGACAGTGCCCGTACCGATGCCACCTACGGGGAAAACTGTGTAGCGATCCCTGCCCGAGAAAGATGCGAACGGCATACGGGACTCTCCTTTCGAACGACAGTGACCAGCGTGTGGCATTGATATCACATTTGCTAGTGCTATCATAGAAACCTTTTTGAAGAATGTCAAGCAGTATTTTTCGATTCCAACGATCCGTGAACGCAAGAAAACCTTTGATTGGATCGAAAGATGTGTTATACTCAATATGGTTCTCAAACTGCCGGCTGCGTCGCACCGCTGAAAAAGAGGTCTTGCTACATGGCATCGATATACGAAATCGCTCTGGAGGCTGGGGTATCGCCTTCCACCGTGGCGCGCGCCCTGCGGGGCACAGGCTACTGCAGCCAGGAAAACCGGGAGCGCATCCTGGAAATCGCTAAAAGGATGAACTATATCCCTTCCCATGCGGCCCGCTCTCTTAAAAGCAATCGCACCAACAAGGTGCTTTTTTGTATCCCGGATATCTACAACCCTTTCTATTTCCGCATGATCCGCGGTGTCAGCGATGTCCTGGAACAATACGATTATCTGCCCTTGCTTTGTTTTACCAAGGGGCATGTGGAAACCGAACTGAAGATGCTTCGCAACCTTCAGGAAGGCTATGGCGACGGCATGGTGTTCGTCTCCTTCAATTTTTCCCCCCAAAACATTTCCGTGGTCAACAACTGCAACCGGCCTGTGGTGTTGACCAACAACTACCAGTCCCCGACGGGGGACGACAAGTTCGACTGCGTGTATATCGACACGTTCCAGGGCATTTACATGGCCTGCGAACATTTTATTCAGGAAGGGTTCACGCACATCGGCTATATCGGGGGTAACGTTACCGTGCAGACAGGGCGCGAGCGCTTCGATGGCTTCTTGCGCGCCATGCGCGATTACAACGTCAACATCGATCAGCGCTACCTGTGCCAGGGTGACTTTTCAATGGCGTCCGGCGAGGCGGCCATGCGCCACCTGCTTGCACAACCAGCCCTGCCCGAAGCGCTGGTGGTAGCCAATGACCTGATGGCCATCGGCGCCTACCGGGTATGCCTGGACGCAGGTATCCGCGTGCCGGAGGATATCGCCATTATCGGCATGGACGACAGTGAACTGGCCAACTGTATGAATTTGTCCTCCGTGCAGATGTGCGAGGAGGAGATCGGCGGCAAAGCCGCCAAGCTGCTGATGGATCGAATCCTGCACGGTCCGCGTGAGAAAAAGGTAGTGCGCCTTCAACCGCAGTTGGCGTTACGGGCCTCCAGCGAAAAAAGAAAAATTGGGTCTTGACATTTCGAAAATAAGACGGTATGCTTTGGTCATGGTAAGGATGTCAGAATAAATACCTGATTTTACGTAGCAGGCATTGAAGAAATGGTTGGGAATTGTGACGAATATTGGTTGAATGCTAGCAGATGGTGAGTTTTTTCTTTTTCCCACGAGTGACATCGATGTCACTTGCGAAGGATCAGCCGGAAGGGAGGCTCGCGGAATGCTCCAGATCGTTATGGAAAACAACGCGGTTCGTTTGTCCTTCTCGGCGGACAGCGGTGCGCTGGTCGAGTTTACGGATATCCAGCGCGGCTTTGCCCATATCGACCGGCAAGGCGGTGTGCCTTTTCGCCTGTTTTCGCTGCCCGAAGGAACGCTCTGCGAAGATTTTACAAGTTTTCGTTATGAACAGCTCGCCGATAAGCTTCGCTTGACATGGCAAACAGACGCCGCCGAGGTGAGCGCCACGATACGATTGCTTGCGGACGGCGCCGCCTTCCGTGGTGAAGCGCGCCCGCGGGATGTATCCATGCCCGCCCAATGCCTGGAATACCCCATTCTGAGCAGCTTGATCACCATCGGGACAAAAACCTTTCTGGCGCACAGCTGGACAACTGGTGTGTTGATGAATGACCCGGCCACATTCCTTCCCTCCAAAGGCGCGCTGCGCTTCGCCCCGTACCCGGAGTGTTTTTCCGGGGCGTCCATGCAGCTGATGAGTTACTATCATCAGGGGCTGGCTGGGCTGTACCTTGCGGCACACGACGGGGAAGGCCGCCAAAAATGGCTCAACGCCTATACGGAGCACGGATCGCTTACGCTTTCGCACATGGTTGGCATGGAAGATGTGCGTACAGGCGCTTCGACCCTCATGCCTTACGATTTCGTCGTTCGCCTCACTGCCGGGGATGGCTGGGAGGAAGCGGCCGAAATGTATCGCCACTTTGCGCTCAAGCAGCCTTGGTGCGCCCGGGGTCCGCTGGCTGGACGGAACGCCGAAGGGGATTGGTTGCATCAGGGCGTGGGGTACTGCACCTTCGGTGTCAACGCCGGCTACGACCGTAGCCGTTGGCTGCGCCGATACCGCGAGGACATCGGGTGTCCGGGCTTCCACGTGCTGGGGCCGGACTGGACGAATCAACCGCAAACGTTCGGCCGCGGCGTGCCCGGCGGCATGGAGGACTGGCTGCCCACGCGCTTTTCCGCAGAAACGCTCGCAGCCATCCGTGAAAACGGCGACCGGTTCGCGCCTTTCGAGTTCGACTTTTTAGTTAACCTCCACCA
>JAJFVI010000072.1 GCA_021371895.1 Eubacteriales bacterium
TCCGTTGCCTTATGGTATCCTGTACCCGACCCATTCCTGTCACCTCGGTTGCTTTTGTTGTGTGCAACCTCATTGTACCTGACGTGACGGGTTTGGGTCATTATCCGTCCCGGGGGCGGCAATTCATTTTACAACTTACCCGTGCAGCCGCGACGGCGAGAAATTTGGGGAAATTCGTAAAAGCCATTGCCTTTAACGTCAGAACTTGCTATAATCTCTAATTGGCACATCCTTGCGCCGCACAAGAACGTTGCGGCGCCATAAGTCCAAGAGGAGGTGAAACGAAATGAACAGGTATGAACTGACCTACATCATCGACATCGGGCTGGAAGACGACGCGCGTAAGGAACTCGTAGCAAAATACGCGGAGCTGATCAAGCAAAACGGCGGGGAAATCGAGAAGATCGACGAAACCTGGGGAAAGCGCCGCCTTGCCTACGCTATCAACGATATGTGGGAGGGCTGGTACGTGCTGGTCACCTTTCAGGCGCCCACCGACCTGCCTAAGGAGATCGAACGTAATCTGCAGATCAACGACAAGATTCTTCGCTACCTGATTATCAAGCTGGAGGAGAAGAAGCAGAGCGTCAAACCGCGTGCCGCACGCACCATGCCGACACCCATAGTGGTGCCCATGACGCCTGTGGCGGTTGCGGAACCCGCCGCGCCCACCATACCAGCTGATGCTGAAACTCCGGCGCAGCCGGAAGCGGACGAGACTCCCGCCGAGTAAAGGGGGAAACGAGCCATGAATAAACTGACCATCATCGGTAATCTGACACGCGACCCCGAGACGCGTACGGTTTCGACGGGCAACAGCGTTTGCTCCTTCACCGTCGCGGTCAACCGCCGTCGCGCGGCGCAGAATACCAACCAACCCGAAGCCGATTTCTTTCGTGTGTCCGCGTGGGATAAGCTGGGCGAAAACTGCCAGCGCTATCTTGCCAAAGGCCGCAAGGTGGCCGTAATTGGCCCCGTGTCCGTCAGTAGCTACGAAGCCAAAGACGGCAGCGGTACTCGCTTTACGATGGAAGTACGCGCCGATGACGTGGAATTCCTTTCCACCAAACAGGATGATCAGGCGAGCCCAACTTCAGGGTCGTCTGCGTCGGCGGGTAACGGCAAGGAAAACGGCTTCAGCGAGGTCGACGACGAGGATCTTCCGTTTTAACGCTCAACAAAGGAGGTTCAGCCCATGTCTGAGGATCGTGGTGAAAGACGGTCGTCTCGTCCCCGCGGACGCAAGCCCCGCCGCAAGGTGTGCAGCTTCTGCGTGGACAAGATTGAATACATTGACTATAAAGACATTAACCGCCTGCGTCGCTTTACGAACGAACGCGGCAAAATCATGCCCCGCCGGATGAGCGGAAACTGCGCTAAGCATCAGCGCCAACTCTCCGAAGCCATCAAGCGCGCACGTGCCATCGCCTTGCTGCCTTATTCCGTAGAGTAGAACAGTTACCGCAAGCGCGGGACGAAAGTCCTGCGCTTTTCTCTATGGATTGCAGAGGAGGACGCGGCAAAAGGCTTGCAACCGCCAGGCTGACGAGGCGTTCCATTGCGGCGGTAAACTTAAGCGGCCTGCAATGGAACCAAAGACGTAAAAGAACAGCAGGAATACTTTTTTATTGTGCGAATACTGGTATAATTATGATGTTTAACCTATCGGTTCGTTGTGCGCAGCATGTGGGGCGAACGAGCCGGTATCGTTTTATCGCAATGAAATGGATCTAAAATAGAACCTCTTTATTTGCGTAAAGAGAGAACGATACGGGGGCGTACTGGATGGAGAAAAATCATTTGATTCCCGTACAGGCCAAGACGGAGCAAGCCGAGGTGCGTTTGCTGCTGGGCAACGAGGCGGTCGCGCGCGGGGCGTGGGAAGCCGGCGTGAAGGTGGTCAGCAGCTACCCCGGAACGCCCAGCACCGAGATTACCGAAGCGGTAGCCAAGTATCCCGAAGTGAACGTGCAATGGGCGCCCAACGAGAAGGTGGCGACCGAGGTCGCTTTCGGCGCGGCGATGGCCGGGGCGCGCGCCATGACCTGCATGAAGCACGTGGGCGTCAACGTGGCGGCAGACCCCATTTTTACCGCGGCCTATACGGGCATCAGCGGCGGCTTGGTCATCTGCTGCGCGGACGACCCCGCCATGCACTCCAGCCAGAACGAGCAGGACAGCCGTTACTACGCGCGCGCGGCGCACATCCCCATGCTGGAGCCTTCCGATAGCCAGGAATGCAAGGATTTTACCAAGCTTGCCTTTCAATTGAGCGAGGAGTTGGATACGCCGATATTCGTGCGCCTGACCACCCGCATTTCCCACGCGCGCAGCGTTGTGGCACTGGATGAGCGCGACGAAGTCGGCGTGAAACCCTACCAGAAGGACCCCATGAAATACGTCATGATGCCCGGCATGGCCCGCAAGCGCCACCTGCAGGTGGAAAAGCGGGAGGATTTTCTTGCCGAGGCGGCCAACCGGATGCCCATCAACGTGGTTACGCTGCGGGATACCGCCGTGGGCATCGTCACCAGTGGTGTCAGTTACCAGTATGTGCGCGACGCGCTGCCGGATGCCAGCACCCTGAAGCTCGGCATGGTCTATCCGCTGCCCATGAAGCTCATCGAAAGCTTCGCCGCCAAGGTGGATAAGCTGATCGTGATTGAAGAACTGGAAGGCCTGATTGAGAACGACATCAAGGCTGCCGGTATCGCCTGCGAGGGCAAAAAGTTTACAGGCATACAGGGTGAGCTGAGCGTGGAGCGCGTAAAGGCAGCGGTGCTGGGTATACCCGCGCCTGCGCCGACTGCCGATGATCTGCCCGCCCGCCCGCCTGTGCTGTGCCCTGGTTGCCCCCACCGCGGCGTTTTTTATGAAATCAACCGTCTGGGGCTGCGCGTGATGGGCGACATCGGCTGTTATACGCTGGCGGCGCTGCCACCGCTTTCCGCCATGGACGCCTGCCTGTGCATGGGCGCGAGCATCGGCATGGCCGGGGGCGCAGAGCGTGCGCAGGGCAGGGAATTTTCTAAAAATTCCGTGGCGGTGCTGGGGGACAGCACCTTTATCCACAGCGGCGTCACCGCGCTGATTGACGCGGTATACAATCAGGAAAGCATTACCGTGCTCATTTTGGATAATCGCATTACCGGCATGACGGGCCACCAGCAAAACCCGGCCAGCGGCAAGGACATCCACGGGAACCCCGCGCCGGCCGTGAATCTGGAAAAGCTGTGCGAAAGCTGCGGGGTTGAGAACGTGCGGGTAGTTGATCCTTTCGATTTGAAAGCGACGGAAAAAGCGCTGCGGGAGGAAACCGCGCGTGACGGCGTGAGCGTGATCATTGCGCGCAGGCCCTGCGTGCTTTTAGAAAAGACAACCGTACCGCCGTACGTGATCGACGGCTGTAAAAACTGCGGTGCCTGCATGAAGCTGTCCTGCCCCGCCATCGAGCGCCAGGAAGACCGCGTGGTCATCAACGCGTCGCTTTGCATCGGCTGCGGCATGTGCGCGCAGGTATGTCCCTTTAACGCCATCCAGGAAGGGGTGTGGGCGCAATGAGCAAACCGGCTTTCGATTTGGTCATCGTCGGCGTCGGCGGGCAAGGAACGCTGCTTGCCAGCAAAATTCTGGGCCGTCTGGCGCTGGATGCGGAGTTGGGCGTAAAGGTAAGCGAGGTACACGGCATGAGCCAGCGCGGCGGCAGCGTGATTACGCATGTGCGTGTGGGCGAAAGTGTGCACGCGCCGCTGGTCGCCCTGAGCGGCGCCGATTATCTGGTAAGCTTTGAGGCCTTGGAAGCGGCGCGCGCCGCCGCGTACCTGAAACCGCAAGGGGTGCTGATCGTAAACACACAGCGTATTTTGCCCATGCCGGTTATTAGCGGCGCAGCTCACTATCCCGACGACCCGATCAGCGTTCCGGCACTGAGCGGCCATACCGTGGAGGCGGCGGACGCGCTGGCCATGGCGATGGAGGCCGGGAGCCAGAAGGCGGTCAATCTGGTGCTGCTGGGGATGCTCAGCCGACACCTGCCCTTTTCGGATGAAGCTTGGAAGCATGCGATTGCCGTGAGTGTGCCGCGCGCGACCCTGGCAACAAATATCCGCGCGTTTGAAGCCGGACGTAATGTAACCACAACGCGGAACGCGTAACGATCAGCGACGCAGGGGGGAATACCGATGGAACACATGATTTGGAACCCGACCATGGAATGTATGCCGCGGGATCAACTTCGCGCCTTGCAGGACGATCGCCTCAAGGATGTGGTGCGCAGGGTGTACGAGAGTGTGCCCTTTTACCGCGATAAAATGCAAAAACTCGGTCTGACGCCAAAGGACATCCACGGCGTGGCGGATATCGAGCTGCTGCCCTTTACCGAGAAGCAGGACCTGCGCGATCATTATCCCTATGGCATGTTTGCCGTTCCCCAGAGCGAGATTGTGCGCATCCATGCTTCCAGCGGCACCACCGGCAAACCGACGGTGGTCGGCTACACCAGCGGCGATATCGACCGCTGGGCGGAGATGATGGCGCGCAGCATGTACTGTGCCAATATCGGCAAGAATGACATTGTGCAGGTCGCCTACGGGTACGGTCTCTTTACCGGCGGGCTGGGCGCGCATTACGGCGCGGAGCGCGTGGGCGCCTCCGTGATTCCCATCAGCGGCGGAAACACCACCCGCCAGCTGATGCTGATTCAGGATTTTGGCTCCACGGCCCTTTGCTGCACGCCTTCCTACGCACTCAACCTCGCGGAAGCGCTGCAGGCCGAGGGCATAACGGAAACAAAGCTCAAAAGCGGCATTTTCGGCGCGGAACCGTGGACGGAGGCCATGCGGGAGAAGATCGAGGAGATGCTCCATATTGACGCGATCAACATCTACGGCTTGAGCGAGGTCATGGGGCCCGGCGTATCGGTGGAGTGCATGTGCAAGCAGGGTATGCACATCTGGGAGGATCATTTCCTGCCGGAGATTATCGGCGAAAATAAAGAGAGCCTTCCTTTCGGCGAACGCGGAGACTTGGCGTTCACCACGCTCACCAAGCATGGCATGCCGCTTCTCAGGTACCGCACGCACGACCTGTGCACGCTGACCGACGAACCCTGCGCCTGCGGGCGTACCCACGTGCGCATGGGCCGCGTGATGGGCCGCACGGACGATATGCTCATCATCCGCGGGGTGAACGTGTTCCCCTCGCAAGTGGAGCACGCGCTGCTGCAGGTGGAGGGTATCGTGCCCCAGTACCAGATCGTGGTCGAGCGGCAGGGCACGCTGGACACCATGGAAGTGCAGGTGGAGCTCTCCCCCGAGTTTATGAGCGACACCGTAAGGGATATGGAGGCGCTGGAGCGCCGGATTGTCAACTCCATCGCCGCGCACGCGCTGGTGCATGCCACCGTGAAACTCTGCCAGCCCGGCGCGATACCGCGCAGCGAGGGCAAGGCCAAGCGCGTCATCGACAAGCGCATGCTGTAATACGGCGTTTACGCTGTGCGAACGCGTCCGGCTTGTGGTATAATGATTCAAAAGCTCCTTGGAGGTGCGCCCGGATGTATGTGAAGCAAATTTCCGTATTCATTGAGAATACGCCCGGCCGACTGGCGGACTTTACCAAAGTGCTGGAAGATGCCGGCATCGACTTAGTATCACTGTCCATCGCGGATACGACGAATTTCGGCATTCTGCGCGGCATTGTCGCAGACCCGGAGAAAGCGCGGGAGACCCTTGCCCAACACGGATACACCGTCAAGGTGACCGATGTGCTCGCCGTCTGTGTGCCGGACCGGCCCGGCGGGCTGGCTGGCATCTTGGAAAAACTGGCCGAAAAGAACATCGCGCTGGAATATCTGTACAGCTTCGTACGCAAGGCGGGCGACCACGCGCTGATTATCGTTCGGGTGGATCAGCCCGAGGAAGCGGTGCGGGTGCTGACCGACGCGGGCATCAAACTGCTCAGCCAGGACGAGGTTCGAGCGCTGTAAGGGAAAACCCGCTCCCGGGACACAAGGCACGGAAGGCTGCGCGGGCAGGCGCTCGCCTCGCCTCCGTGTTTCTGTTTTAGAGCCCTGTCCCGCGTGAAAGGAAGGAACGATATGTTCAGACAAACGCAGATCGTGATCGATCTGGACGCGGTAAAACATAACTATCAGCTCATGGTAGTGCAGGTACAGCCCGGCGTGCGTGTGATGGCAGTCGTCAAGGCGAATGCGTACGGCCACGGCATGTTGGAGGTAGCGCGCACGGTGACGGCCGCCGGCTGCGGCGACCTGGCTGTGGCCATACCGGAGGAAGGCGTGTTTCTGCGCGATAGCGGCATTACGGCCAATATTCTGGTGATGGGCGCGGCTACCGAAATTACCGCCGAAACGGCAATCCGGCGGGAGCTGACGCAGACCGTGTTTGAACCGGACACGATCCGGTTTCTGGATGAGGAAGCGGAGCGCCTTGGCATGATCGCGCTGGTGCATGTGAAGCTTGATACGGGCATGGGCCGCATAGGGCTTCGCACGGAAGGGGAAGCCGACGCGCTGGCGCTGGCGCTTGCGGGGGCGAAACACGTAAAAGTGACCGGCATCTACACCCACTTCGCCGACGCGGATCACCTGACTGAGCAGGGAGATATCACCGATTACACTAAAAAGCAACTGCAATGCTTTGATGCCTTGCGCGCACACTTTGATCCGTCAATACCCGCGCACGCTGCGAACAGCGCCATGAGCCTCGCGGCGCCGCAGGCAGCTTATGCCATGATCCGAGAGGGTATTTCCCTGTACGGCTATCCCCCTGTGTCCACAAAGCTGGATTTCCGCCACGCGCTGCGCTGGGAGGCGGAAGTGGTATACGTGAAGGACGTTGCTCCTGGCGAAAGCATCGGTTACGGCTGCACCTTTACCGCCGATAAGCCCATGCGCGTGGCTACCGTGGCTGTGGGCTACGGCGACGGCTACCACCGCTTAATCAGCAACCGCGGGCAGATGCTGGTGGGCGGCAAACGCGTCAACGTCGTCGGACGCATCTGCATGGATCAGACGATGATCGACGTTTCGGATCTACCGGATGTGCAGGCTGGCGCGCAGGCGGTGCTCATCGGTACACAGGGAAGTGAGTCCATCGGCGCGGACGAATTGGCTTCCTGGGCGGAAACCATCAGCTACGAGGTGCTTTTAGCGATCACCGCTCGCGTGCCGCGCGTTTACCTGCCGGCAAAATAAAGCGCGATTGCGCGCCCGCCCGTTTTTTGGTACAATAGTGGTAACTTATCGCTTGGAAAGAGGAATGCAAACATGCCCACGCCCAAAAAACCGTTTCCGGAAGTTGTAAAGCCGGTGCTCATAGGTTCCTGGCACGGCAGGGACGCCTGGAAACAAGGCGCCAAGCTGATGCTTAACATCCTTTTCGTTTCGATTATTTACCTGATTCTGAGCCTTCTGCTTACCTTCGATGCGCTGGCGCTGCGTATGATTACCGCGCTGGTGCTGATCGCGACCGCCGTAGGCTACCTGTACACCACCGGGGTAACCGCCGGACATGCGGATGCAGCGTTCGGGGAGATTATGTACCTGCGCGATCAGGAGGGGAAACCCATTACCGCGGAGGAAAGGGAACGCTGCTTTCATCCGATGAAAGGGCTGTTTGCCGTGCTGGTGGGCGCGGCGCCCTATCTGGTGATTACTATCGTGTTCGCTTGTATCACCACGCTTTCGACCTATTCGCTGGGGGTGCTTCCCAGTTGGCTTACGCGTTACACACGCCAAAGCGGCATCGGGGACGCGCTGCAGTATTATCAGGGACGCGGGGGGCTGGAATTGTTTACCATCCTGCGCGTCGTCATACGCAGCATGACGATGCCCTTTATCAATGTGGCCGTAAAACTGGGTGACGTTGCGACCCTGTGGGCGGAACGCCTGTCTCCTGTGTGGATTCTGGTCGCGCCGATGGGCTACGCGCTGGGTTACGCCCAGGGGCTGAAGGCACGAACGAAGATCAACACCGGCATCGCCATCGGCGATCAGAAAAAGAAGCGCCGCGAGCGCAAAGCCCGCCGTGAGCGCGCAAGGAAGAGCGCGCCGGAGCGCCTGATTTAAGGAACCGGATATGCGTATCATCGCGGGCAGCGCCCGCGGAAGAACCCTGTACGCGCCCCGCGGGCAGGATACCAGACCCACGCAGGATTATGTGCGGGAGTCGCTTTTTAACATCCTGCAGCGGGATGTGCCCGACGCGCGCATACTGGATTTGTTTGCGGGCAGCGGCGCGCTTGGGCTGGAAGCGTTGAGCCGCGGCGCCGAGACGGCGGTATTCGCGGATGTCGCCGCGGAGGCGATTGCCTGCATCCGCCGCAACGTGGATACGCTTGGGTTTACGGACAGGGCGACGATAACAAAGGGCGACTGGCAAACGACGCTGGGCCGGCTGGCCGGCGAGGAGCGGCACTTCTCCCTCGTTTTTCTGGATCCGCCCTACCGCATGGAGGATACCGGCGCGCAATGCGCGCGCATGGCGGATTTAAAAATGCTGGAAAATGGTGCGTTGATAGTGATTGAGCACCGGCACGGGTGCGCCCCCATGCCGGATGAACGCTTTACACAGCGTGACGCACGCCGATATGGAGATACAGAAATTAACTTTTTTACCTATGCGGAAGGGGGAGCGTGACATGTGCAAGGGCTTATGCGTGTATCCCGGCAGCTTCGACCCCGTTACGCTGGGGCACGTCGATCTGATCGAGCGTGCCGCCAAGCTCTTTCCCAATCTGGTGGTGGCGGTGCTCAACAACCCCGACAAGCATAATATGTTCACCGTCGAACAACGGATGAATATGCTTTCCCGCGCGTGCGCGCACCTGACCAACGTGACGATTGACAGCTTCGGCGGTTTGCTGGTAGACTACATGCGGAGTGCCAACGCTGAAATCGTGCTGCGTGGTTTGCGTGCGGTGACCGATTTTGAAAACGAGTTCCAGATGGCGCAGGTCAACCGTCAGATCGCGCCGGGAATTGAAACACTTTTTATGATGACCTCGCCGGATTATGCGTACATCAGCTCAAGCGCCGTAAGGCAGATCGCCATGTTCGGGGGCGATATTTCCACGCTGGTGCCGCCCTGTATTATCGAGGAAATCCATCGAGTGTTCAAATGACGGATGCCCGGAAGGAGGAAGAATCGGGATGTCGCAAACGCCTGTGTTTATGTATCTGGAAGAGCTGATGGACCATATCGCTGCGGGAAAGCGCATACCGCTGAGCAATATGGTGATGGTGGATAAGGAACGCTGCCGTCAGCTGCTGGAGGAGATACGCGACCACTTTCCAACGGATATGAACGCCGCCCAGAGCGTGATCGAAAACCAGAAGAACATCATCAACGAAGCCCGCAACATGGCCGAGCAGACCCGTAACGACGCCAACCAGCGCGCCAGCCGCGCGGTAAACGAGGCCAACACCCAGGCGCAAAACACCGTCGCCGCTGCCAATAAGCAGGCGCAGGCGATGATGGCCGACGCCAAGGAGAAGGCTCGGCAGATGGTGATTGATGCCGAAAACCGCGCCAAACAACTGATCAGCGAGCAGGAAGTCGTCACCCGCGCGCGCATGGAAGTGGACGAAATTCGCCAGAATACGCAGGAAGAAGTGGGCAAGCTCTATCAGGATGTTTATGCCCACATCGACGAGGTGCTGGCCCAGCTGGATCGCTCCATCAGTGAGAAACTGACGGACATCCGCATGACACGCCAGCAGATCGACCAGAGCATATCGCAAAGATAGCGGCAACCCTGGCGCGGCGGAAGCGCGGTTCCCAACGAGACGGTACGAATGCGGAGGTCGACATCAGCCCATAACCGTAAAGGCTTTGGGCCATAGCCGTCGTTTTTTCATCCTCCGAAAGCGCTTAATCGCCTTCGGGACGCACGGAAAATGTTACAACCTTTATTGCTTATTTCATATCGCTATTATACAATTATGTAAATATTAGCCGATTGATATGGCATCAGGAAAGAGAGGGAATGCGTTATGAAAAAAACGTGGGAGACCCCCTGTTTTACGGAACTGGACGTAAATGAAAAAACAGAAAATGGATTCAGAACTGCCAGTGATGGCGCCATTCTTGACAGCTGAAGAAACGATTTAAGAGGCTTTTTATCAGCAAAGAGTTTAACAATGCATGGCTCGTTATCGCATTGCATAGCCTATAGCAATCATTTGATGATGTATATATGAGAGTCACGATTATCATATAGAGTTCGTCAGTCCTATACCTACGCTGCGGTTAAACGCGTTTCCGTGCTGGAAACGCGTTTTCATGTGTGACGGCACAGGAAGTTACGCCAGCGGCTTGCCCATACAAAGCGTACACATGCCTTGATAGGGAGCAAAGTTTTCTACAGCGTCAAACCCCAGACCGCTATACAGCGCCACTGCATCGGTAAAGGCGGGATTGGTTTCCAGTAAAAGCATCCGACAACCCAACTCCCGAGCGCGTGCCTCCAGCGCGACCATTACCTGCCGCCCCAGACCCGCGCGCCGATAGGCGGGCGTTACGAACACGCGCTTGATTTCCGCCGTACCGTCGGCATGAAGCTTTAGCGCTCCGCAGGCTGCCGGGGTAGCGCCGTCGTACAACAGCGCCACTTCGTTAAGCGCCGCCAACGCGTTATAGGGATCAAACGCCGTCTGACACTCATCCAGACATGCGCGAAAATACGCGTCCAGCTCGCGGGTGAGCGCAATAAAATCGGGATGCGCCCAATCCACCCAAGTCAGGGTCATAGCCGAACCTCCTTATGCAAGCCCTTCTTCGACAATATCCAGGCCCAGCAGCACACAGAACATCAGCGCCTGCGAAGGGGTCACCTTCATGCCACGCAGGTCGTAGGGGTCGATCCGCAGGGATGTGAGCGTGCAGGTGGTCATATCCAGACTTGCCATCCGGGTTTGGGTCAGCTGTGCGTTCGTCAGGTCACAATCGGCAAACGTGACGAACTTCCATACAACCTCCTGCCACATGCTCTCCTGCAGGCGGCAGTCCTGCCAGCGTACATGCGTACATTTGGCCTGCGAAAGTATAAAATAGTCCCCCGAGCAGCCTTCCAGCGCGACATTCATCAGCGCTGCCTGCAGAAACACGGCGCCGGTCAGGCGGCAGGCCAGAAAGCGGACACGTTGGAACGTAACGTTGGCAAGCCGCAGCCCGCTTAAATCGCAATGATCCAGCAGGCAATCCACAAAGCAGACGCGCTTAAGCTCCCAATCGCCCAGCGTGCAATGCTCAAACACACAGCCGGAAAATTCCAGCGACGCGCCGATGACCCCGGTCGCCTCGCCGCCCTCAAAGCGCGCGCTGTCGACATCCGTACGGCTGCGCAAGGCGGTATCAATCGTTTCGGCCAGGGGGAGGCCGGCAAGTGCCTGGGAGAAGTTCGGGAGCTGAACGATGGCGGTATCGGGAGAGTTACGACGTGTGGGCATAGAACCTCCTTGTACGCGCCTTGACGGACGCGGCAAAGTTTTGTATAATCGCGGGGAAACGAAAGCGGGATCAAATTGGATGCCGACCCGGCGTCCGATTCGCTTATACGGAGGGACTAAAGTGGAACTGGTAATGATCGCCGTAGGATTATCGATGGACGCGTTTGCCGTTTCGTTGTGCAAGGGCCTTTGCATGAAAAAGCTACGCTATAGACACGCGGCTGTGATTGCGCTGTTCTTCGGGGGCTTTCAGATGGCGATGCCGTTGATCGGTTGGCTGCTGGGAAAGCAGTTTGCACACTTGATAACGCCCGTAGATCATTGGGTGGCGTTCGCGCTGCTGGGGTTCATCGGCGGCAAGATGATTTGGGAAGCGATACGCAGGAAACCGGAGGATGAATGCCAGATAGATGAGCGCATCCATTACCGGGAATTGCTCGTTTTGGCCGTCGCCACCAGCATCGACGCGTTGGCCGTGGGGATTACGTTCGCGTTTCTGCAAACGGACATCCTGACCGCCGCGGCGGTCATCGGCGCAATCACATTCGCCCTTTCTTTTTTGGGCGTCGTCGTCGGCCACCGCTTCGGCACAAGGCTGCAAAACAAGGCGGAGGTGGGTGGCGGTATTGTGTTGATCCTGATCGGCGTCAAGATCCTGCTGGATCATCTGGGTCTGCTGGGGTAAGCGGGCTTTGCTCTTCCGCCGCGCCGTCAAACTGGGGCGTAAACCATTCGGTGCCGCGCAATTGGCTGAGCTCCTCCCGGCTGATGGCCGTGCCCGTGCCCAGGCAGGCGTTGCAGCGGTAGCCGCAAGCGGGGCAAACGCAAGCCTGCCGGGATTCTTCCTCCTGAATCATAAAGGCCCCGCAATGGGGGCATCCGCAACGCATGGCATCGTCTCCTTCATTTCGGTTCATTGGGCAAACGCGTTTAGCGCTTCCTAATATTTTTAAGTTCGTCCAGCTTGCGCCTCGCCGCTGCCAGCGCGGCGGGATGGCGCGGGGAACGCAGTCCGGGGAAGGCTTTCAGCATCCGGCGGTGATCGCGTTCAAAACGTTCCACCAACGCGGTATAACGCGCCTTGAGTTCGGTGCGTGCTTTTTCGTCCGCTTCCCGCATGGCGTTGCGGGCGTGCTCCTCATCGGCTTGCAGTTCGCCGCGGGCTTGCGCGTCCAGCGCTTTCAGGGTCAGCGCGCCGCCGGCTATGGTTTCGCCCAGCTGATCGGATACCCTCCGCAGCGCCTCGGCAACATCGTCGATCTGCGAAAGCCTTTGATCCAGCTTGAGTGCCTTGGCGATGGAAACAGCGGTATCCGTGAGGATTACGGCGATGAATACGCACAACAGCGCCGTGCTCCACGGTTGCGGCAATAGCCCCGTAAATCGAGCGACGACCGGGTGAAACCCGTAGACGATCAGCACACATGCAACGCCCCACAGCAGCGAAAACGGCAGGCATACGTACCCGCCGATGTTGAGCGGCATTTTAGAATAATCCCACCAGCGCTGGTGAAATAGCTTCTCCATGATAAACCCGGTCGCCAGTTCCAGCACCGTGATCAGCACAACCGCGCCCACATACAGCAGCAGCAGATTTTGCCCAAACGGCTGCAGGCAGAACAACACCGCGACGATGCCGAAACCATAGATGGGACACACGGGGCCGTTGAGAAACCCGCGGTTAACGAAACGGCCGTTTTTAAACGCCGCAAAAACCACTTCGGCGCACCAACCGAGAAAAGCGTAGGAAAAGAAATACCACAGCCATACCGTCACGCCTACGACCTCCTCGTTTAGTCCGCGTTTGCCGTGTTATCCATTCAAACGCGCCAGCAGTTCTTCCTCCGTCAGCACGGGAATCCCCAGCTCAAGCGCCTTGGTAAGCTTGCTGCCCGCCTTTTCCCCCGCAAGCACGAAGCTTGTTTTCCGGCTCACGCTGCCAGCCGCGCGGCCGCCGTGCGCGGCAATCAGCGCCTCGGCCTGTTCGCGGCTCAGGGTGGGCAGCGTTCCGGTAACGACCGCTGTCTGCCCCGCGAGCTTTCCGGATACCGCGGTGTTCGCCTGTTGAGGCTCCACGCCGGCGGAAAGCAGGCGGTCGATCATTTCCCGGTTTTCAGCAAAGCTAAAAAACTCCACGATGCTCTGGGCGACGATCGGGCCGATCTCCGGGATGCCGGTCAGGCGTTCCAGCGTCGCCTGGGCGAGCGCCGCAAGTGAACCGAAATCCGCAGCCAGGTCGCGGGCTGTTTTTCGGCCGACATTGGCAATACCGATGGCAAAAAGAAAAGCGTCCAGCGTGCAATGCTTGCTGTTTTGCAGCGCCGTCACCAAGTTCTCCGCCCGTTTCTGCTGAAAGCCTTCCAGCGGCAAAAGCTGCTCCACCGTCAGGCGGTAAAGATCGGCGGGATCGCGAACGTCCAGCGCGTCGTATAAAAGCTCGGCTGTCTTTTCAGAAAAGCCGTCGATATCCATGGCGTTGCGCCCCGCGAAATGTGCCAGGCGGGCTACCGCCTGCGGCTTGCAGGTAATCCGGTTCATACAAAAGAGGTTTGCGCCGCGCTCCATCAGCTTTTCCCCGCAGGCGGGGCAGTGTTCGGGCGGCAGAATAGGCGTTTCCGCGTCTGTCGGTTCGCCTACGCGCCCCATGATCTCCGGAATCACGTCGTTGCTGCGACGAATCCAGACTTGGCAGCCGACGGCGACCTTTTTACGCAGAATATCGCCGTAGTTGTTCAGCGTTGCGCGCTGAACCGTAACGCCGCCGATGTCGGTGGGGGTGAGGTGCGCAAGTGGCGTCAGCTTGCCTGTGCGGCCCAACTGCCACGTGACGTCCAATAGCGTCGCCGTGTTTTCCTCGGCGGCGAACTTGTAGGCGACGGCCCAGCGGGGGAATTTATCGGTGTTGCCCATGGCTTCCCGGGTTGCAAGAGAAACGATCTTGATCACCGCGCCGTCGATGAGAAAATCCAGCTTCTCGCGCTGGGCTTCAACATCGTCCACGGCTTGTTCAATCTGCGCGTACGTATCGGCCAAACGTTCAAAGGGGATGACGGGGAACCCGTTTTGGGTAAGAAACGCGATCATCCCCACCTGATCGTCGTAAGGCGGGGAAGCGATGGTGCCAATCTGGTAAAAAAACGCGTCCAGCTTGCGCGCCGCGGTTACGGCGGGGTCCAGATTGCGCAGCGCGCCCGCGGCGGCGTTGCGCGCGTTTTTCAGCGGTTCATCCGCCGTGCAGTTGTAGGTTTCCAGCGTGCTCAGCCGCATGATGCACTCGCCTTGTACTTCCAGAAGTCCTTTGTAGGGAATGGTCAGGGGAATACTGCGGATAGTGCGTACCTGCGGCAGGATACCTTCGCCGACTTCGCCGTTACCGCGTGTGGCGGCTTGCACCAGCTGCCCGTCCCGGTAGGTGAGGTTGACGGTCAGCCCGTCCAGCTTATACTCGACCGCGTAGCGCAAAGGCGGCAGCGGCGCGGGAAGCTGCGCGCTCAACTGCGCGTGCTGCTTTTCGATACGTGAAAGCCATGTCTGAAGCTCCAGTTTATTCTGTACCTTGTCCATGCTCCATAACCGCTGCAGGTGCCGATGCTGCGTAAAGGCGATCAGCGGTTCCGCGCCGACGCGCATGGTGGGGGAATCCGGGAGCCGCGTGCCCAGCGCCTTTTCCAGAGAAACGAGCTCGTCGTAGAGCGCGTCCCATTGAGCGTCGCTGAGTTCGCTTTCCCCGGAGGCGTAATAGCGGCGGCTGGTGGCGTTAAGTTGGTCGACCAGCGCGCGCATCCGGTTTTCATCCTGCGCCATGCGTAAACCCTCCGTTTCGAAAAAAGGGGACGCAACGGATTGCGTCCCTCAGGCTGTCAAAAAGTAGTCAAGCCACTTTTTTGAATTACGGGTTCTGTTTGCGGCAAAGCCACAAACTCCCCGCCCGCCCGGCGCCGAAGGGAAAAGGGTGCACAGTGCGCACTTCGCCAAAGGCGAAAACGACCCGCAGGCGAGGAGCGAAGCGAGCCGGCAAACGGAAGTGCAGCCGGCGACGACTGAGCGACTGGAAAAGCCAAGCGATACGAATTCAGGAGGAGGGTTTCGACCCTCCTCCACCTCCCAGGGATAGAGGTTCTTTGACCGTCTGGGGGTCGTAACGGATTGCGTCCCTGCGTGTGATGCATGGGGGAAACATTTTTCAAGGCGCGGCGTTACTTAGGGAACACCCGCAAGGCGGCCTGCTTTATTGGTTTACTTTCACGATCGGCGCGATGTTCAACGCGAATTCTTTTTGCCCATAGGCGGCGAAGGAGATCACGACGCGCGCGTCGTTGCCGTTGCCGCGAATCTCCGTAACGTCGCCCTCGCCGAACTTGCGGTGCATCACGCGGTCACCCACGGCGAACAGTGAGGAGAGCGCGCTTGTTGGAACGTTAGCCGCCTTTAGTTGTTTGTGCATGACTTCGTCGAAATGACGTGCGCCAACATAAACGACACCCGTTTCGGTTTCTTTACAAGCCGCTGCGACAATTACTTCACCCATGATTTACCCCTTTCGTTGGTATGTTACTTTGTGGATTGCGTCGTAATAGCCGTCAAACCAATAATCGATTTCATTGAATACACGAATA
>JAJFVI010000077.1 GCA_021371895.1 Eubacteriales bacterium
TCCGGATAAGTGCGGTTCAAGCAAAGACCATACTTCATCCGAAATGTCATGTCTGTGCAGCGCAATGGACATAATCACATCTCCATTCATTATTGATGTGATTATTATCTCACAATTTCTATCTCGTGTCCACACTGTCTAGAATGAGCAAATATAAAATTGAGAGTAAAGTAATCCCCGTAGAAAAAGCTGAATTTGTAATTGATTATGAACGCTTGGCGGATGCACTAGTACGTGCTCATTTTGAAGCTAAAAAAAGAGAAAAAGTAGAAAAGAAACCAAAGGACATACGTGATAAAGCTGTAGGCTTTATAAATGGTGTTATATATCTTATACCAGCTATTTATTCATATATATTGCTATCGAGAATGTGGCATGGCACTTTAGAATTTACAAAAAATTGGTCGGTTATTTTACGCATCGGTTTTACAATCCTTTTCGCCGGATTGATACTTGTGTGTTTTATCGCCCAACAGAAAACATTTGATGATAATTCAGATGAAGTACATAAATACTTCAATATAAACATCAATCTGCTATCGCTTAGCGTTGCTATTATGGCTTTGGTTATTGCATTAAAATAGTGCCTCCTGAATAAAGCTATATTTCAGGAAAAAGTAACTTTCGCCGAAAGAAGGATGTGTACCCCGCACCCGCTGGTGCATACCTATAGGATTCCAAAGGGCATCAAAGCCCTTTGGTCGCAACAAAGGTGCGACTCTCCACCACCCTTGCGCCGAGGGGAGCCAAACCCCCTCGACCTTCAGCCTTTCAGGCTTGACATTCTTCCCGTAGGGCAGTACAATACACATGCGCAACACGCGCAAGGGGTGCTGACATACGTCGGCTGAGATCGGGCATGCGCCCGGAACCCTCGAACCTGATCCGGGTAATGCCGGCGTAGGAATCAATGGAATAATTTCCTTGATGAATTCCGCGTTGCACTACCCGCAACCGCGGGAATTTTCATTTTAAGGAGGGTTTTCCATGACTTATCGCCTGAGACGCTTAACCGAGAGCGCCATACTGCTGGCTATCGCAACAGTACTAAGCCTGCTCCAGTTCACCGGCCCGTGGGTGCTTGGCGGCAGCATCACCATTTGCAGCATGCTGCCCGTTGTGATGATCGCGCATCGCTACGGCACCAAATGGGGTTTGCTTTCCGCACTGACCTTTAGCCTGATGCAATTGCTGCTTGGCCTCAACAACGTGCAGTATGCACCCAATGCGCTGACGGCTGTGGGTATCATCGTGCTGGACTACGTGCTGGCTTTCGGCGTGTTGGGTTTCTCCGCCGCCTTCAACGGCATGTTCCGTAACCGCCGCACTGCCATACTCGTGGGTATCGCAGTCACGTTTTTCGGGCGTTTCCTGTGCCATTTCGCAAGCGGCGTCATCATCTGGGAAGCGCTTTGGCCCAACGCGCTGGGCTGGGCGCCGGCGGTATGGTCGTTTGTCTACAACATAAGCTACATGCTGCCCGAAACGCTGCTCACCGGGTTGGTCGCCTTCCTGTTGTATAAACCGCTGCAAAAATATTGGCTTGGCGAAGATCTGCAAAAGCCCTCAAAAGGCATCCCCGTACGGTAATAATGTGCCTTAAGGCAGCCTGTTGGGAAATGGTACGTATTGCTTGTTTTTATAATTATTTAAATATGATGGACAATCTGCGCATCCGAGGGTATACCTCAATCTTTTGTACCTGCGGCTTGCATCCGCAATATCAATGGTTCCTCTTTGCTCCAACCGGCGCGATAACGCGGCGGTTGGAGCAAAGCTGCTCTCTCCCCTGCCGTTGGGACATTTACCTTTGTTTGTCTTAATTTTGGACAGTCATATCAGCTTTGTTCCAAAATGGGACGATTTACCTCCTTTGGGCGTGACATTCGCGCCGCCTCGCGTTATACTGCGGGTAACAAAAAGGAGGCGGCCACTATGGCAAAGACAATCGCAGAATTTTCCAAGGCGATCGTTCTTCGGCGCGTTCTGCGCTATGTAAACAAAGATTTTGATAAAAACGGCATCAAGGTGATCAACTGGCTGATCAGGCATGATCGCGGCGGTGGTGTGAAACATGAAGCACAGCTGGTCAAGGAGGCGCTCAGCGACCCCGGCAACAACTGGTCGCAGCTTCTTCGCAGCCTGTGGACGGATATCGACGATGGTCAGCGGCTTAGGCTGTTTGAAAACTTCGTCGTCAACGGCAGCATGATCGGCACGCCACGGCAACGTCGTTTCAGCGAAAAATACGATTGCAACATCCCCTGGGCTGTGCTGATGGACCCCACCAGCGCATGCAACCTGCATTGCACGGGCTGCTGGGCGGCGGAATACGGCGATAAGCTCAGCCTCAGCTTAAAAGAGCTGGATGGGATCGTGCGGCAAGCCAAGGTGCTGGGCACGTATTTCTTTATCTACTCCGGCGGCGAACCGCTCGTGCGCAAGAAGGACATCATTACCCTGTGCGAACGCCACCCGGATTGCGCCTTTCTCTCCTTTACCAACGGCACACTGATCGACGAAGCCTTCGCCGATGAAATGCTCAGAGTCAAAAACTTTGTGCCCGCCATCAGCGTGGAGGGCTTTGAGGAAGCTACCGACAGCCGACGCGGCAAAGGCACCTACGCTAAGGTCGTTCAGGCCATGGAAATTCTGAAACGCAAAAAGCTCGCCTTTGGTATCAGCTGCTGCTATACCTCGCAAAACACCGAGACGATCGGCAGCGAAGCCTATTTGGACGAGATGATTCGCCTTGGCGCGAAGTTCATGTGGCTGTTCACCTACATCCCCGTTGGCAAGGACGCCGTTCCGGAATTGATGGTAACAGCCGAGCAGCGGGAGTTTATGTATCATCAGTTGCGCGCTTTCCGTGATACCAAGGCGATCTTTACCATGGATTTCTGGAACGACGGCGAATACGCGGACGGCTGCATCGCGGGCGGGCGGCGCTTCCTTCACATCAACGCCAACGGCGACATTGAGCCCTGCGCATTCATCCATTACAGCGATTCCAACATCCGTACACATACCCTGCTGGAGGCCTATCAACGCCCACTTTTCATGCAATACCGGAAAAACCAGCCCTTTAACGACAACATGCTGATGCCCTGCCCGCTGCTGGACAACAGCGGTAAGCTCGCCGAGATGATTGAACAAAGTGGGGCCACGTCCACCGACCTCCAAAATCCCGAGGACGTGCATACCTTGTGTGATAAGTGCAACCATGCCGCCGCCTGTTGGACGCCGGTCGCCGACAGGTTATGGGTTGCCTCGGACGGCCCCGCCCGCTGGGAACATAAAAAGTTGCGTAACGCACAACTGCAGCGTAAATACGCTCGGGAAGCCCATGCGCGGGTCGATACCCCACCACGCTCTACGCTGTAAAAGGACGCGTGATGCGCAGTGTAATGCGCATCACGCGTTTTTGCAGGAACCCGCAATACACTCCGGAGGTAACTATGG
>JAJFVI010000078.1 GCA_021371895.1 Eubacteriales bacterium
GGCGGGCGCGGCCGGCGTGGCATGCACCAAGCTGCTGATGCGCATGGGTATGAAAAACGTGATCCTCTGCGACCGCCAAGGCGCGATTTGGGAAGGACGCGAAGGATTGAACCCCGCAAAGGCCGAAATGGCGAAAATTTCCAACCGCCAAATGAAAAAGGGAAACCTTGCCGATACGATCAAAGGGGCGGATATCCTGATCGGCGTTTCCGGCCCGGGCATTGTGACGGAAGATATGATCCGCTCAATGAACAGGAACCCCATCGTTTTTGCCATGAGCAACCCCACCCCAGAAATTATGCCCGATCTGGCGTTGAAAGCGGGAGCAGCCGTGGTTGGTACCGGGCGCTCGGATTTTGCGAATCAGATCAACAATGTTCTTGCGTTCCCGGGTATTTTCCGGGGTGCGCTGGATGTGCGCGCCAGCGATATCAACGACGATATGAAAATCGCGGCTGCCTATGCAATCGCCAACCTGGTGGGCGAAAATGAACTGTGCCCTGAATATGTGATTCCTACGCCGTTTGATCCGCGCATCGCGCCCGCCGTGGCCAAGGCGGTGGCCGATGCCGCTCGCAAGAGTGGCGTAGCCCGGATCTGACCAACATAGACCGTAGTGCCTTTCGGGATGACAGCGCCACGGCCAACCGGGGGATATGGTAAACGGCAGGAGGAGGCGTTTCCTCTTGTTCTATTATTTGATGCTAAAAATGATTTGGGATAGGAGCTGAGCCGAATGGATAACAAGGAAACGATTCAGGCACTGGTTGCCCGCAGCCGTAAGGCGCAAGCGATACTGGAAGGTTATACGCAGCAGCAGTTGGATGCGATGGTGCGCGCCATGGCGAAGGTGATTTATGACAACGCCGAGCCGCTGGCAAAAATGGCCGTAGAAGAAACGTGCATGGGCGTGTATGAGCATAAGATCGCCAAAAATAAGGGCAAATCCCGCATCATCTGGAACGCGCTCAAGGGGCAAAAGACTGTTGGCGTTCTGCGGGAGCTAAAGGAAGAGGGTTTGGTGGAGATTGCCAAGCCCATGGGCGTGGTGTGCGCGGTACTGCCCTGCACCAACCCCATTGTGACCCCTATGTGCAACGCGATGTTCGCAGTCAAATCCGCCAACACCATTATCGTTGCGCCCCACCCGCGCGCGCTGCGCTGCACGGCTCGCATCAAGGAGCTTTTCGATGCGGAGTTTGAGAAACTGGGCTGCCCGAAGGATGTTTTTCTCACGCTGGAGGATTCGTCGGTGGAAATGACCCAGATGCTGATGAGCGCTTGCGACATCGTGGTTGCCACAGGCGGCGGCGCCATGGTCAAGAGCGCTTACTCCTCCGGCAAGCCCAGTTTTGGCGTAGGGCCGGGCAATGTGCAGGGGATATACGATACCGATATCGACATCGCGGTCGCCGTGCCCAAGGCGGTTGGCTCCCGCACGTTTGATAACGGCATCATTTGCTCGGGTGATCAAACCATCATCGCGCCCAAGGGAACCTATCGGCAGATCATTGCCGAATTTGTGAAAAAAGGCGCTTATTACACGGAGGACCCCGTCGAGATCGAAGCCTGGCGCAAGGCCATTTTTCCCGGCGGCGTGATGAACAAGTACCTCGTGGGCCAGGGTGTTGATAAGCTTGCCGCCGCCGCTAACGTTACGGTGCCCGAAGGCACAAAGCTGATCATCGTCAAGGCGGAGAAAGCCGGCGCTGCGGATCTGCTAAGCAAGGAAAAGATGTGCCCCTTTATGAGCGCCTACGCGTATGACACATGGGAAGAAGCGGTGGAAATCGCCAAGCAGAACCTGCTTTGCGAAGGCGCAGGGCACTCGGTATCCATCCAGTCCAACAATCGTGAGCATCTGGTGTATGCAGGCCTGCACCTGCCTGTTTCCCGCGTGCTGGTTAACCAGAGCTGCGCGACCATGAACGGCGGCGCGTTTGCCAACAGCTTAAGCCCGACCACCACGCTGGGTTGCGGAAGCTGGGGCAACAATTCCATCAGCGAAAACCTCTCCTACAAGCATTTTTACAACACGCAGCGCATTGCCTTTGAGAAACCGTCGTGGCGGCAACCCACGGACGAGGAAATCTGGAGCGAGTGATGCGACTGCCCCGGCATGAAGGAGGGACGTTAATTGAAACTCTTGGAATACCAGGCGAAGGAACTGTTTGGCAAATATGGCCTCACGGTAAAAAAAGGTTGCGTGGTGGATGAGTTGACCACGATACCGGATTGTATAAAGGCGGCTGGGCTTCACTATCCGGTCGTCATCAAGGCGCAGGTGCAAATCGGCGGGCGTGGCAAGGCGGGCGGCATCCAGTTTGCGGACAGCGAGGCGGAGGCCATCGCGCGCGCGCAAGAGTTGCTGTTTAAGGATATCCGCGGGCTGACGGCCAAGGAACTCCTGATCGTTGAAAAAGCGGAGATCACGCGGGAGTGGTATCTTTCCATTCTGCTGGATCGAGGCTCCAAATCGCCCATGATCATCTTTTCAGCAAAGGGTGGCATGGAAATTGAGGAAACCGCCAAGACCCACCCTGAAGCCATCGCCAAGGTAACAGTCAATCCGTTTCTGGGTATTCAGGACTATCATATCGACTATCTGCTGGACGTGAGCGGCGCGGATAAAGGCTGCAAGAAGCAGTTTGCGGCAACCGTTCAAAAACTCTATCAGCTCTTTACCGATTATAACGCTTTGCTGGTGGAAATTAACCCGCTGGCGACGGATGAAGCGGGGGAGCTCATCGCGCTGGATGGCAAGATTGAGATCGACGATTCCGCTCTGTTCAAGCTTCCCGACATCGTTGCCTACCGCGACCACCTTCAGGAGGACGCGATGGTGCTGGAAGCCCGCAAATTTAACTTCCTCTATATCCCTGTGGAAGAGAACGGCGATATCGCTGTTATGAGCAACGGTTCCGGCTTGCTGATGAGCTGTATCGACCTGCTGGCGAAAAAAGGGATGGCGGTTGCCTCCGCACTGGATCTGGGCGGCGGAGCCACTGCGGATCGCATCAAGGAAGCGGTGCGCATCCTGCTCAATTCCGGGCGGGTGCATACGCTGCTCATCTGCATCTTCGGCGGCATCACCCGTTGCGACGAAGTGGTGGAGGGCGTGCGGCTGGCACTTTTGGAGCAGGCGGAGAAAAAGACGGTCGTCATCCGCATGGAAGGCACCAATAAGGAATGCGCCATGCAAATCGTCCAGAGCGTATCCGATCAGGTGACGACCGCCCGGAGCATTCCGGACGCCGTTGAAATTCTGGCTAAAAAACGCGAAGCCTAACCGGCGGAGGATGGTGAACACCATGAGCATTTTAGTGGATCAAAATACGCGCCTGATTGTGCAGGGCATTACGGGGCGCGAGGGCACCTTTCATACCCAGCAGATGCTGGATTATGGCGTCAACATCGTCGCCGGAGTCACCCCCGGCAAAGCGGGGCAGGATGTGTTGGGTGTGCCTGTTTACAACACCGTTAAGGAGGCCATGGAGGCGACGCAGGCCAACGCGACGGTCATCTTTGTGCCGGCAAAGTTTACGGCGACCGGCGTATTCGAAGCCTGTGACGCGGGCGTACCCTTGATTATGACTATCGCCGAACACGTACCTGTACACGATATGATGCTTTGCTATGCCCTTGCCCGTCAGAAAGGGTTACGGTTATTCGGCCCCAATTCGTTCGGCATCATTTCCCCGGGCAAATCCAAGGCGGGCTTTATGGCGCACAAGATTTTTACACAGGGCGGCGTTGGCCTGATGACGCGCAGTGCCACCAATGGCTATGAAACGGCCTTCCGCCTTACGGAACTTGGCATTGGGATATCCACCGCCGTCGGCGTGGGCGGGGATATGATCCCCGGCTCCACTTTTGTGGATCTGCTGCCCGATTTTGAAGCCGATCCGGAAACCAAGGCGATTGTCATGATCGGCGAAATCGGCGGAAACGAAGAGGAACTGGCGGCGGCTTACCTGCAAAAACACGGCACCAAACCGGTTGTCGCTTTTATCGCAGGCAAAAACGCACCGAAAGGAAAATCGATGGGG
>JAJFVI010000089.1 GCA_021371895.1 Eubacteriales bacterium
CAAGGGCCAGCGCCTGCCCAAGCCCAAGAAGCCGCAGGCCGCCGCCGGCGAAGGAGGCAAATAAACTCTGTTGATGCCCAAGAGAGTCAAGCGCCGCAATGTTTTTCGCGGCCGCATGAAGGGAAAGGCCACCCGCGGCAACTTCCTGGCGTACGGCGAGTTCGGACTTGTGGCTACGGAGCCCGCATGGGTCACCAGCCAGCAGATCGAGGCCGCCCGTATCGCCCTGACCCGCTATACCAAGCGCGGTGGTCAGGTGTGGATCAAAATTTTCCCCGACAAGCCCGTAACCGAGAAGCCGGCCGAGACCCGCATGGGTTCCGGCAAAGGTTCCCCCGAGTACTGGGTCGCCGTCGTCAAGCCGGGTCGCGTGATGTTTGAAGTTGCGGGCGTCGGCGACGACATGGCGCTGGAAGCGCTTCGCCTCGCCGGGCACAAGCTGCCCATTAAAACGAAGATTATCAAGCGCGCGGACTACATCGAAGCGGGTGGTGAAGCAAAATGAAGGCAAACGAGCTAATCTCGTTAAATAAGACCGAGCTTGAAAGCAAGGTCAAGGATCTGAAGGAAGAGCTGTTCAACCTTCGTTTTCAGCTCGCGACCGGTCAACTGCAGAATACGATGGTCATCAAAGGCGTTAAGCACGACATCGCCCGCTGCATGACCGCCCTTTGCAAGCTGGAACAGAAAGACGCTCAGGGACGAGCTTGATTGAGTATGAAGGAGGCAGCCGCTTCAATGTCTGAACAAAGAGGACTTCGCAAGACCCGCGTGGGTATGGTCGTAAGCGATAAGATGGACAAGACCATCGTCGTAGAGATCAAAGAGCGCGTGCGTCATCCGCTTTACGGCAAGATCATGAATCAGACCAGCAAACTCAAAGCGCACGACGAAAACAACGAGTGCGGCATCGGCGACACCGTTCGCGTGATGGAAACCCGCCCGCTGAGCAAGTGCAAGCGCTGGCGTCTGGTCGAGGTCGTCGAAAAGGCCAAGTAATCCAGGTAGACGCCGCGCGGGCTTACGTCCGTATGCCCGTTCGGCGCACCTGGTAAACGGTGCTCAGGGAAACCGCATCGCCAGACCGGCGGCTGCGTTTTTACCGCCATACGCTAGCGCGCGGACACCCTGCCGCATCCGCCCGGTAAATCCTCATTCCCTCGCGTTCCACAGCCCGTGTCGAAAGGCGGCATAGGATGGAACGGGCACAGCCCTCGTCGGCAACATACCACCGCCGACGGGCGCTCCGACAACATACAGCGGAAGGCGCCTGACGCCATCCGATTCCAACAAGGAGGAAAACCGTATGATCCAGCCGCAAACGCGACTTAAGGTGGCCGATAATTCCGGCGCCAAGGAAATCATGTGCATCCGCGTGCTTGGCGGTTCCTTCCGCCGCGACGGTTCCATCGGCGATGTGATCGTAGCCAGCGTGAAAAGCGCCAACCCCGGCGGTGCTGTTAAGAAGGGCGACGTGGTGAAAGCCGTTATCGTGCGTGTGCGCAAGCAAAGACGCCGTCCTGATGGCAGCTATATCCGTTTTGACGACAACGCCGCCGTACTGATCGGTGAAGATAAAATGCCCAAGGGCACCCGTATCTTCGGACCTGTGGCCCGCGAACTGCGTGAGAAGGCTTTCATGAAGATCGTCTCCCTCGCACCCGAAGTGCTGTAATGGAGGATTGACAAATGATTTCGAAGGTTCACGTTAAGAAGAACGATCAGGTCGTTGTCATCTCCGGGCCCGACAACATTAAGGGCAAGCAGGGCAAGATTCTGAACGTTTTCCCCAAGACCGGCAAGGTTATGGTGGAAGGTGTAGCTTACGTAAGCAAACACCGCAAATCCCGCCGGCAGGATATGCAGGGCGGCATTTACCAGAAAGAGCGCGCGCTGGATGCTTCCAACGTGATGCTCGTGTGCCCCAAATGTGGCAAAGCGTCCCGTACCGGCCACAAAATCGTTGAGCTTGAAAACGATAAGGGCGTCAAAGAGACAAAGACCGTCCGTGTCTGCAAACGTTGCGGCGCGGCGATCGAGTAAGGGAGGTACGGCTAGATGGCGACCCGCTTGAAGGAAAAATATCTCACTGAGACCGTACCTGCCATGCAGCAGAAATTCGGCTACAAGAATGCTATGGAGATCCCCAAGCTCCATAAAGTGGTAATCAACATGGGGCTTGGCGACTGCAAGGACAACCCCAAGAGCCTGGAGCTCGCCGTGGCTGAGCTGACGCTGATCAGCGGCCAGAAGCCGCTGATTACCAAAGCGCGTAAATCCATCGCGAACTTCAAACTTCGCGAAGGCATGAGCGTGGGCGCGAAGGTCACCCTGCGCGGCGTAAGGATGGATGAGTTTGTGGATAAGCTCTTCAGCATTGCGCTCCCCCGCGTGCGCGACTTCCGCGGCGTAAGCAACAAGGCTTTCGACGGCCGCGGGAACTACGCGCTGGGCCTGCGCGACCAGCTGATTTTCCCCGAAG
>JAJFVI010000154.1 GCA_021371895.1 Eubacteriales bacterium
TGATATGCCCGGTGGGCACTACGCCGAAAGTGAAAATGACTCGCAGGCGAGAAGCGAAGCGAGCCGGCAAGCGGGAGAGCGGTCAGCGATGGCTCAACGACTGGAAGAGCAGGGTGATACGAATGCTGTCGAAAGGTTGCATTTCCCGCCCGCTCCATCTTCGCAGGCTGCACTGCCGTTTGTCTGCTCGTTTCGCGGCGCACCTCCGGGTCGTTCACGGCTACGCCGTAGCGCGCACATCGAACACGCTCCCCTTTGGTGCCTCCGACACCTCCTGTGGATAAAGATTTTTTTACAGTCCGCCCCGCGTGGGTGAAGCCCGCGCGAGGTGGAAGAGCAAGCTCATTAAATTATCTGACGATCAGGTTGCAAAGCCTTCCCGGCACAAAAATCAATTTTACCAGCTTGCGCTCACCTACGAACGCGAGGATGTCCGCACGGGTCAGCAGCTCTTTTTGCGCCTGTTCGTCGGTCATATCCGGATGGATGGTGATGTGTCCGCGCACCTTGCCCATCACCTGCACGGCGATCTCGATCTCGCTGCGCTTCATGGCTTCTTCGTCGTAGATCGGCCAAGGCGCGAAGGTGAGTCCGCTGCCAAAACCCATCTGCTCCCACATCTCTTCGCAGATGTGCGGCGCAACGGGTGAAAGCAGCAGAATCAGCGTTTTCAGCTCGTCGCGGGTGCAGCCGCCGGCGGCGCTAAACTCGTTGACCAGCGTCATCATGGTGGCGATAGCCGTATTGTACTTCATGGCCTCGTAATCGTCGCCGACCTTCTTAATCGTTTCATGCATCAGGGGGGTCAGCGCCCGCTGGTACCCTTCCCCCTCCTTAATCGTATCCATCAGCCGCCATACGCGGTCCAGGAACCGGCGGCAGCCACGCGCGCCGTTGGTACTCCACGGAATCGCCTGATCGAACGCGCCCATGAACATTTCATACAGGCGCGTGGCGTCCGCGCCGATATCCGCGATGCAATCGTCGGGGGTAATCACGTTGCCGCGGGATTTGCTCATCTTTTCACCGTTTTCGCCCAGGATCATGCCGTGGCTGGTACGCTTCTGGTAAGGTTCGGGGCAGGGCACAACGCCGATGTCGTAAAGGAACTGATGCCAGAATCGGCTGTAAAGCAAATGCAGCGTGGTATGCTCCATGCCGCCGTTGTACCAGTCCACGTTCATCCAATATTGCAGCGCCTCGGGCGAAGCGAACGCCTCGTCGTTATGCGGGTCGCAATAACGCAGAAAATACCAGCTGGAACCGGCCCATTGGGGCATGGTATCGGTTTCGCGCTTGGCGGGCGCGCCGCACACGGGGCAGACGGTGTTCACCCAATCGGTCATCTTAGCCAATGGGCTTTCGCCGTTGTCGGTCGGCTCGTAATTTTCCACGTTGGGTAAAAGCACCGGCAGCTGATTCTCCGGCACGGGCACAACGCCGCAATGCGGGCAGTGCACCACGGGGATCGGTTCGCCCCAGTAGCGCTGGCGGCTGAATACCCAATCGCGGAGTTTAAAATTCACTTTTTTAACGCCCAGTTCCAGCTCTTCCAGCCAGGCGATGATAGTTTTCTTCGCCTCGGCCACGCGCATGCCGTTTAAAAAATCGCTGTTCACCAGCACGCCGTCCTGCACGTCGGTATAGGCTTCCTGGGTGATATCCCCGCCTGAAATGACCTCGATGATAGGCAGATCAAAGGTCTTTGCGAACTCGTAGTCGCGTGCATCGTGCGCGGGCACAGCCATGATGGCGCCGGTACCGTAGCTCATCAGCACGTAATCGCTCGCCCAGATGGGGATCTCTTTGCCATTCACAGGGTCTACCGCGTACAAGCCCTTGAGCTCCACGCCGGTTTTATCTTTATTCAGTTCCGTACGTTCAAAATCGCTCTTGCGGGTGGCGGCCTCGCGGTAAGCGATGACCTCGCTTACGTTGGCAATTCTGCTCGCGTATTGATCGATCAGGGGATGTTCGGGGCTTACCACCATGTACGTCGCGCCAAAAAGCGTATCCGGCCTGGTGGTGAACACACGCAGGGTATCGTTGGTGTCCGCAATGCGGAAATCCACTTCTGCACCTTCGCTGCGGCCAATCCAGTTACGTTGCTGCACCTTCACCTTTTCGATAAAATCCACGGTATCTAGCCCATCCAGCAGTTTTTGCGCGTAGTCGGTAATGCGCAGCATCCACTGGCTTTTCACGCGGCGCACCACTTCGCCGCCGCAGCGCTCGCAAACGCCGCCCACAACCTCCTCGTTAGCCAGGCCACACTTGCAGCTCACGCACCAGTTGATAGGCATCTCTGCCTTATAAGCAAGACCCTGCTTAAACAGTTGCAGGAAAATCCATTGCGTCCATCTGTAGTACTTAGGGTCGGTGGTATCCACCTCGCGGCTATAATCAAACGAAAAACCGAGCTTTTGGAGCTGCTCACGGAAATGGACGATGTTTTTTTGCGTAATCACGGCGGGATGCACGTGGTTTTTAATGGCGTAGTTCTCCGCCGGAAGCCCGAAAGCGTCAAAGCCGATGGGATAAAGCACATTGTACCCTTCCATGCGGCGCTTGCGGGCGATAATATCCATCGCCGTGTTGCTGCGGGGATGCCCCACGTGCAGCCCTGCGCCGCTGGGATAGGGAAACTCAATCAAGCCGTAAAACTTCGGCTTGTCGCTGGGGAACTGCGCGTTAAATACACCTTCCTCCGCCCATTTCTTTTGCCACTTCTTCTCGATGCTTTCGGGTTGATACGCGGGACGCTGTTCCTGATACATGCTTTACGACTCCTCACCTATCCATAACGCCTTTCCGGTATGTGCCGGGTATGGCGGTTTGCACCGTTACGCTTCCAGTTTGGCGATAGCCCCGTCCAAACGCTTTAGGGTTTCCTGCTTGCCCAGCAGATACCCCAGCTCCGTGGCACCGCCCGGGGTGTTCGCCAGCCCGCTGATCGCCACGCGCACCGGCCACATCATCTGCCCGGTTTTCAGCCCGTTTTCCGCGGCCAGTTCCATCAGGCAGTTTTTCAGGGCTTCTTCGGAAAAATCGGGCAGCATCGAAAGCGCTGGCCGTGCCAGCTTCAAAGCCTGCAAACTCACAACTGGGTCGGTTTTCATCTTTTTATGGGTGTATAGCTCCGTATCGTATTCCGGCAACTCCGCCAGAAAGCGCACCATATCCGGCACACGGCTGAACACATCGGTGCGGCTGTGCATCAGCTCCGCAAGGCGGCGGTAATCCATCGCTTTACCCGCAAGCGCCTTGTCAAACCATGGGGTCGCCATGGTCAGATACTCCTCAAAATCCATCTTTTTAATATACTCGCTGTTGAACCACACGAGCTTATCCATGTTAAAGATGGCCGGGGACTTGGAAAGCCCGTCCAAATCGAATGCTTCCACCAGTTCCGGCAAAGTGAAAAATTCGCGTTCTTCCTTAGGGCACCAACCCAAAAGCGCGATAAAGTTGATGATCGCTTCTCTTAAAAATCCCTGCGCGAGCAAATCCTCAAAGCTCGGGTCACCGTAACGCTTGGAGAGTTTTCGCGTCGCGTCCTTCATCACCACGGGCAGGTGTACATAAATGGGCGCCTGCCAGCCCAGCGCTTCGTAAAGCAGATTGTACTTAGGCGTGGAGCTTAAGTATTCGGTGCCGCGCATGACGTGGGTGATCGCCATCAGGTGATCGTCTACAACGTTGGCAAAATTGTACGTAGGCATCCCGTCGGCCTTGATGAGCACATTGTCGTCCAGCGTATCGCAGGGTACTTCCACATGACCAAAAAGCGCATCCTCAAAGCTCGCCACCCCGGTTTCGGGCACATTTTGGCGGATGACGTACGGCTCCCCGCTCTCCATCCGGCGTTTGGCCTCGGCTTTGGGGATGTGCAGGCAATGTTTGTCGTACTTAAACTGCTCGCCACGCGCCGTAACCGCGTCGCGCCGCTGCTGCAACTCTTCCTTGGTGCAAAAGCAGGGGTACGCCGCTCCGCTTTCCAACAGCTGCAACGCATAAGGCATGTATGAATCTTTACGCTGCGTTTGGATGTACGGCCCGTAGGCGCCGCCCACGTCCGGCCCCTCGTCGTAGATAAGCCCCGCTTCCCGCATGCTGTGGTAGATCAGGTCGACCGCGCCAGGCACTTCCCGCTCCTGGTCGGTATCCTCAATACGCAGGATGAAGATGCCTCCGTTTTTCCGGGCAAACAGATAGGCATACAGGGCGGTACGCAAACCGCCCAGATGCAGGTATCCCGTGGGGCTGGGGGCAAAGCGGGTGCGAATGACTGACATAGGCAGTTTCCTTTCCAGCGGAGAATCAGGCACACGGAGGCGGCTGGCGGCACGTAAACTACGCCGTAATCTCTTTTTTATAACTGTCTTTCAGGCTCACAATGCGGTTAAACACAGCAAGCGCTACAGTGGAATCGGGGTCTTTGCAGAAGTAGCCCATCCGCAGGAACTGGTATTTATCCCCCACGGCGGCGTTGGCAAGCACTTTTTCCATCACCCCACGGCAAACCGTCAGGCTATCCGGGTTCAGGCGTTTGATGAAGTCCTTTTTTACAGGCGCGGCAGGTATAGCGGCTTCCTCGCTGGGCGCATCCTCCGCTACTTCGTCGTTCTCTTCCTTGAGCAGCGGCTCGTACAGCCGCGCTTCAAAAGGAAGGTTTTCCATGGCGCTTACCCAGTGCAGCGTGCCCTTCACCTTGCGATTGGCGCCCTCGCTGCCGTTGCGGGTATCCATATCCACGGTGCAGTATACACACGTCACGTTGCCGTTTTCATCCTTATCGCAGCGCTCACCCCGGATAATGTACGCGCCCTTCAGGCGTACTTCCCCGCCCAAAAACAGACGGAAGTACTTTTTCGCAGGAATCTCCATAAAATCATCTTGCTCTATGTAGATCTCCCGGGTCAAAACGCTGTTATGGGTACCCATTTCGGGATGGTTGGGGTGGTTCTCCACAGGCAGATCGTCCCGTTTGCCCTCCGGCCAGTTGGTCAGCACCAGTTTCAGCGGTTTGAGCACCGCCATGGCGCGCGGGGCCGTCTCGCCCAGATCCTCCCGCACGCAATGCTCCAACAGCGCCAGATCCACCTCGCTGTCGGCTTTGGACACGCCAATGCGATCAATGAAATCGCGGATGGCTGCGGGGGTAAAGCCCCGGCGGCGCAGCGCACACAGCGTAGGCATGCGCGGATCGTCCCAGCCGGATACATAGCCGCCCTCCACCAGCATGCGCAGGTAGCGCTTGCTCATGATAGTGCGGGTGAGGTTCAGACGGCTGAACTCAATCTGCCGCGGGGAGCCGGGCAGCATATTCTGCGCGTGGCTTACCACCCAATCGTACAGCGGCCGGTGATCCTCGTACTCCAAGCTGCAAAGGCTGTGCGTAATGCCCTCCAGCGCATCGCCGATGGGATGGGCAAAGTCGTACATGGGATAAATGCACCACGTTTTGCCGGTGCGGTGATGTTCCTTAAAAAGAATGCGGTACATGGCGGGATCGCGCATGTTGATGTTGGGGCTGCCCATATCGATTTTCATGCGCAGGATCATGCTGCCCTCGGGGTGCTTGCCCGCCTTCATCTCTTCAAACAGGCGCAGGCTTTCTGCCACGGGGCGGTCACGCCAGGGGCTGTTGCGCCCGGACTCGGTTAACGTTCCGCGGTAGGTGCGCACCTGTTCGGCGGTCAGCTCGTCCACGTAGGCCAGATCGCGCTGAATCCAATCCACAGCGATCTCGTAGCACTGCGGGTAATATTCGCTGGCGAAATACAATCCGCCCTTCCACTCAAAGCCCAGCCAGCGGATGTCTTCCTCGATGCCATCCACAAACTCGGTTTCTTCCTTGGCGGGGTTGGTGTCGTCAAAACGCAGGTTGGTCACGCCGCCGAAGTGATCGGCTGTCGCAAAATCCGCGACCAGCGCCTTGCAATGGCCGATGTGCAGATAACCGTTGGGTTCAGGCGGAAAACGCGTGCGCACGCTTTGGTAACGGCCGCTTTTCAGATCCTGCTGGACGAAATCCCAGATAAAATTGGTTTTTTCCACGGGCGTTTCCATGACCATGCGCCTCCCTTGCTATAAGCAGTCGTTCGTTACGACCGACGGCATTATGTTATTATAGAACGAAACGAAGCCATTGACAAGGGCTGCGAAGGGGTTTCGCGTATTTCACGCAACCTATTTCGGCAGGATTTTTATGCGGCGCAACAGCCGCCGCGAGCCGGAAAATCCGTTTGACTTTCCCAATGCCCTGCCTTATACTTACCCTGACAGCAAAATATGCGATTTCGATGGACGGTCTGGGGAGAGTGCGGAGCGCCGGGGCGGCGTTACCGCCGCCGAAGGGGAAAGCTCGCACAAGCTCTCAGGCAAAAGGACCCGGACCCGACGAAACTCTGGAAAGCAGCAATGCACCGAAGAGGCAATCCGTCGCCCCGCACAGGGCAGACGGTGAAACTTTCAGGTAAACGGACAGAGGCGCGAGAGAAGCGACGGTTAATGACCGAGTTTCTTGGAGCGTCGCTTTTTTACACCTTTTCTACGCATCACTGGCGCGGAAAACATGAAAGGAGTAAGGATCACCATGGATGAAACGGAAACCCTGCTCAAAACGCCGTTATATAACAAACATGTTGCACACGGCGGTAAAATCGTACCCTTCGCAGGCTATCTGTTACCGGTGCAGTATGAGGCCGGAGTCATTCGGGAACACGCCGCCGTGCGGGAAAACGTCGGGCTTTTCGACGTGAGCCACATGGGCGAAGTCTCCTTTTCGGGGCCGGACGCGCTTGCCAATATCCAGCGCCTCCTTTGCAACGATTTTTCCACCTTGCAGGACGGCCGCGTGCGTTACAGCCCCATGCTCAACCCGCAGGGCGGGGTGATCGACGACGTGCTGGTGTACCGGTTTTCTCCCACGGAGTACCTGATGGTCGTCAACGCCGCAAACCGCCATAAGGACGTAAAGCACATCCTCGCCGAAAAGACCGGGGATGTTGTCATACGGGATGCTTCGGACGATTTCTGCCAGCTCGCGCTGCAGGGACCAAACGCCGAGGCGGTACTGCGCACGCTGGTGCCGGAGGAACAGATACCCCAGAAATACTACAGTTTCCTGCCGGACGTCACCGTGGGCGGCATACACTGCCTGCTCAGCCGCACCGGGTATACCGGCGAAGACGGTTTTGAACTTTACGCCGCGGCGGCGGATGCCGAGGCTCTCTTTGACGCGCTGTTCGCTGCCGGGGAGCCTTTCGGGCTTCAGCTTTGCGGCCTTGGCTGCCGCGATACCCTGCGCATGGAAGCCGCTATGCCGCTGTACGGCCACGAGATGGACGATACCGTTTCCCCCCTGGAAACAGGACTTGGGCATTATGTTAAGTTCGAAAAACCGGATTTTATCGGCCGCGAAGCCCTGCTGCTCGCCGGAGAGCTCCGGCGCGCCCGCGTGGGGCTCCGGATGGTCGGCCGTGGCATCGCGCGCGAACACTTCCCCGTTTACGTGGGCGGCAGGCTTGCGGGGCATGTGACCAGCGGCACGCATTGCCCCACCGTCGGGCCCGTAGCGATGGCACTGGTGGATGCGCCCTTCCCCGCCGTTGGCGAGCTTGTGTCCGTGGAAATTCGCAGCGCGCGCGTGGACGCGGAGGTCGTGCCGCTGCCCTTCTATACCCGCAAACGTTAAAGGTTCCTGTCCCGCCCGGGCCAACCCCACACAATGCTAAGGAGGTTATTATTATGGAATTCAAAACCGATCGTCTTTACGCCGAAAGTCACG
The DNA here is from genome assembly GCA_021371895.1 of Eubacteriales bacterium. GTDB lineage: Bacteria > Bacillota > Clostridia > Christensenellales > Aristaeellaceae > CAXXOK01. The sequence goes on from JAJFVI010000154.1 coordinate 7,793, forward strand.
AATGGGCGCTGTTCGAAAACGATACCACGGCCACCGTGGGCCTGAGCGACTTCGCCCAAAGCGAACTGGGTGATCTGGTGTTCGTCAACCTTCCCCAGGTGGGCGACACCGTAACCGCCGGCGAACGCTTCGCCGATGTGGAGAGCGTGAAAGCCGTCAGCGACATCTATTCTCCCGTTACGGGCACCGTCGCCGCTGTGAACGAAGCGTTGCTGGACGCACCGGAAACGATCAACCGGGATGCCTTCGGCGCGTGGCTAGTCAAGGTGGAAAACATCACCGCCCGCGGCAAGCTGATGGACGCCGCCGCCTACAAGGCCTTCGCGGAGAAATAATTCCGGCATAAAATAATCGAAAATGCGAGGAACCCGAATGAGCCATTACCAACCGCATACCCCAGCCGAAACAAGCGCGATGCTCGCCGAACTCGGCCTTGCCGACATAAACGCGCTTTTTGCCGACGTGCCCGCGGGCATCCGGCTGCAAACCGCCGTACCGCTTCCAAATGGCTTGACTCAGCTGGAAACACTGCGCGCCATGGAGGCGCTGGCCGCACGCAATACGCCCTACCGACTCACCCTGCGCGGCGCGGGCTGCTACGACCACTTCATTCCCCCGCTGGTCAGCCGCCTGGCCGGCAAGGAAGAGTTTGTGACCGCTTATACGCCTTACCAGGCGGAGCTTTCGCAGGGCATACTGCAAAGCATCTTCGAGTACCAAACATTCATCTGCGAATTGACCGGCATGGAAGTGAGCAACGCGGGCGTGTACGATGGGGCGACCGCCGCCGCTGAGAGCGCCGTGATGTGCCGGGAACGCAAGCGTACCGTTACGCTGGTCAGTGCCTGCGCACACCCGGATACCCTCGCCGTGATGCGCACTTACTGCTACGGCACCGGGAACGAACTGCGTGTGATTCCCCAGAAGGACGGCCATACCGATCCGGAGGCGTTCAGCGCCATGCTGCAGGAGGACGTCGCCAGCGTCTACCTCCAGCAGCCGAATTTTTATGGTGTTCTGGAGAATGTCAGCGTATTGTTTGCGGCTGCCAAAGCTGCCGGAATAAAGTGCATTCTGGGGCAGAACCCCATGACGTTCGCACTTTTGCCCAGCGGAAAAGAGGTAGGCGCGGACATCGTTTGCGGCGACGTGCAGCCCTTCGGCATTCCCATGGCGTTCGGCGGGCCCTCCGCCGGGTACATGGCGGCAACTACTCCGCTCCTGCGCCGCCTGCCCGGCCGCATCGTCGGCCAAACGACGGACGCGCAGGGCCGCCGCGCGTTCGTGCTGACCCTGCAGGCGCGGGAGCAGCACATCCGCCGCGAAAAAGCGTCCAGCAACATCTGCACCAACCAGGCGCATTGCGCCCTGACCGCTTCCATCTACCTTACCTATCTGGGCTTGCAGGGGCTTACAGCCGTGGCGGAAAACTGCCTTTCCGGCGCGCACGCCTTTGCCGCAGCCCTGTGTGAAATCCCAGGCGTTACGCTGCGCTACCCCGGCGCGTTTTTCCACGAGTTTGTGACCGATCTGCCCGTAGATCCGCAAAAGGTCGAGGCGGCGCTGGAAAAAGACGGCGTCTTAAGCGGCCTGCCCTTGCCGGGCGGCATGCTGTGGTGCGTCACCGAGAAGGCGGACACAGCGCAACTCCAAAAGGTTGTGGAAGTGGTAAGGGAGGTATGCGCGCAATGAACGAATCTGTTTTGCTGAGCTTTGAAAAAAGCGTGCCCGGCCGCGGCAGCGACGTCGTCCCCGCGCCGGTTGCCGCCTATCCCCTGCCGGACGCGTTTTGCCGCAAGGCGCCGCCCCGGCTGCCGGAACTGGCGGAAACCGACGTTGACCGCCATTACACCCAGCTTGCACATCGCGCCTATGGAGTCAACTGCGGCTTCTATCCGCTGGGGAGCTGCACCATGAAGTACAACCCCGCCGTCAACGACGCCGCCGCCGCGCTGCCCGGCTTCACGAACGCACATCCGTTCGCCCCTGCGCACGCCGTGCAGGGTTGCCGCGCCGTGATAGAGGAGCTTGCCGATGACCTGTGCAAGATCACCGGTATGGACGCCTTCACCCTCCAGCCCGCCGCCGGCGCGCACGGCGAACTGACCGGAATGCTGTGCATCAAAGCCTACCATGAGAGCCGCGGAGATACGAAGCGTGTTAAAATGCTCGTGCCGGACAGCGCCCACGGCACCAACCCCGCCAGTGCCGCCATGGCCGGTTTTACCGTGCTCAGCGTACCCAGCCGAGCGGACGGATGCGTGGATCTGGACGCGCTTGCCTCGCTGCTTTCCGACGACGTAGCCGGCATTATGATGACGAATCCGAACACACTGGGCATCTTTGAGAAGGATATTCTCAACATCAGTCGAATGGTACATGCAGCGGGTGGTTTGCTTTATTACGACGGCGCCAACCTCAACGCCGTTTTGGGTGTC
>JAJFVI010000155.1 GCA_021371895.1 Eubacteriales bacterium
AAGGTTCGTTATCTCGATACATCAATCATCCATCCTTTCCGGAGAATAACTGTATTATAGAATTTTGGGCATAATATTAGTGTGAGTGATTTGGCCGGATGTGTGAGGATGCTGTGAAGATTACAAAAGCCACCCCTTCAGGATGGCTGAATGTGTAAAATAGGATGATGCATGGCAAAGGATAATGCCAGTTATAAAGCCGCTCATTCTTCGCCCGCCCGGGCACGCCACCCGGCACGGAACCAATCGGAGGAGTACGGCTCTCCGCCATTCATGCTTGAACGGGTGCTCGGCGGCAGGCTGCCCTGAGAGGGCAGTCCATTGATATATTGTTTACAGGAAGAACATGATTGTCTTGATGATTATAAAAACCGAATATGTTGCTTACAGTTCATCCACCATCCGATATCCCACGCCCACTTCGGTGATGATAAACTTCGGCTGCGCAGGATTTTCTTCAAGTTTTCTGCGCAGATTCCCCATGCACACACGCAGGCTTTGCGTATCGTCCGCGGTAACCTCGCCCCAGATCCCCTGCACCAGATAACGGTGGGTAAGCACTTTGCCATGGTGGCTGGAGAGTAAGGTCAGAAGCTTGTATTCCGTAGGCGTCAGGTGAACTTCTTCTCCCGAAAGCGTTACGAGCCGCTTTTCATAATTGATTTGCAGGAGGCCCACGTTCCACGAAGGATTATCGCTGTTCTCGCACTGTTCGTGCAGGTGATGACGAAAAATCACTCGGATGCGTGCTAACAGTTCCGAGATGCTGAAAGGTTTGGTAAGGTAATCATCCGCGCCCAGATCCAGCGCCTCGACTTTCTCTCGTTCGTGCCCCCGAGCAGAAACGACCAAAATGGGAATATTCGACCAGGCACGTAATCTTTTAATGACTTCCAGACCATCCATATCGGGCAAGCCCAAATCCAGCACCATCACATCCGGTTTATAGGAAGCAGCTAGCGAAAGCGCAGTCATACCATCCTCTGCCTCAAGACATTTATATTGCTGTGTCTCCAGCGCCACACGGATAAATCGACGGATTGTTTTTTCGTCCTCAACAATAATCACTAACGGATTCACAGGCTATCCCTCCAATGGCAACACAAAACGGAATAATGCTCCACCCGCCGGATCGTTTTGCGCGGAGATCACACCACCGTGTGCCTCAATGATCGATTTACTGATGGAAAGGCCGAGCCCTGCTCCTCTTCGTTGCGTGCCGGTTGTCTGCCGGGTAAAAAAACGATCGAATAGATGGGGCATTGCCTCGGGAGAAATGCCCTGGCCCCGGTCGCTCACCTCAAACACCGCCTGCGATTCCTCATGGTGTACGGCAATATGGATGGAGGTATCTGCCGGCGTGTGATGAATGGCGTTATCCAATAAATTCACCAGTACCTGTTCGATAAGCATTCCATCCATAGGCACTAAAAACAGTTCGTTTGGAATATTGATGGTGATCGTATGCTTTCCGGCGCGTCTGCTCACGCGGGAAACCGACTCGGCAATGATCTCCTCCACAGCCTCAGGTTGTTTTTGCAGTTTGATGTTCCTGTTATCTAGTCGGGTAAGGCTTAGCACATTTTCCACAAGAGTGCTCAGCCATTCCGCTTCGTTATATACATCCGTTAAAAACTCTTTGCGTATGGAATCGTCCAAAACTTCATAGTTGCTTAAAAGCGTACCTACGGAGCCCAGTATGCCGGTAAGTGGTGTTCGCAAATCGTGTGATACGGAACGCAGTAAATCGCCTCTGAGATGCTCGCGCTCAATCTCCAGCTTTACACGCTGCTGCTTTTCGTACAGCCGCTCGCGCTCCATCGCCAGCGCGACCTGGGCAGTAATGGCATTGAGAAACAGTTTTTGGCTTTCATTGAGAACAATTCGGCCGGGGAAGGCGATACCGATGACCCCGAGTACCCCGCTGGGACCTGTGATGGGCATATAATACGCCTGACAAACAGAAAATAGCTCTCCGCCTGCGCCGCTTGCCATGCCGGATTGAAAAGTTTCCTGTATGGCGATTTTTTCTTTTTCCTCTTGAAAGATATCCGTGCCTGCAACGTGCCGCATGGATAACTGCCCATCCAAATCTGCCGCCGTAATCATAACGGATGCGCAGAACAGGCTGTTGATATCCTTTGCCGCAACCTTTAGCAGCTGTGGTTTACTATTGACGACCAGCAGGTTTTTTTCGAGCCCATATAGGATCTGTATCCGCTTCTCACGATTCTCGGCACGGCGTGATTCGCTCTTGACGCGAGTAGTGAGTGTGCTGGCAATCAATGCTGAAAGCAGCATGCTGATGAAAGTGACTGGATAATCGGGGCTATATGCGACAAGTGTAAAATAGGGGACTGTAAAAAAGTAATTATAGGTAAGCATGGATAAAAAGGATGCCGCTACGCAGTATAAATACCCGTCCGTGAAATACGCAATGAGCACCACGCCCAAGTTATAGGTCATAATATAGTTGGCTTCATTATACCCCGACTTTCGAAACCCCATGGAAACGAGCGTTGCAATCGTAATGATAACCACCATGAGGGCGAACGATCGAATCGCGAGCAAAGCGTTCGCCGACGCTTTGTGAGATTCCCCCTGCTGAAAACCAAGTTCATCCGTATCGCGGTTCAATAACCGGACGATGTTCACCCAAACGCCCCCAGTAAGGGTATCAGTCCTGTAATCAACGTAGCAAAGTCATATGTATCATATCAAGGCACAAGCTAATCGTCAAGCAGCATCCTATTGGTTTTAAAAGCAGATGAATAAGTAAAAGCATTTTCCATTTTCTCCTCTTCCTGTATCACACGATTGATCATGTAAAAAGTTCGAAATTTTATGTTGACGTTTGAAAACACCAGGTGTATGATGGGCTTGCCTGAATGAGCGCCATGATCTGGTGTTTTTAGGTAACAAGCTTCCTGATAGGGGAATATCGTTTCCACAGGTTGCCGTTCTAACACGTATATACGCTCTTTATGGGTAAGGGGCAAGGCAAAGAAGCCTGATTTAAAGGCTTCTTTTTTTATATATTTTTAACTTCGCGCCGCTCGTTGCCAAACAGGACTGAAAAGGGGGTGAAGGTGTGAAATTCCGAACGACTGCACACGTTCAAAAGAGCAAGGTGATTGCCATATGGCTGCTATACGCAACGGCCGTATTGATTACTTTGATGGGAGTTTCTTTTCTGGCTTACAGCATCATCCATAACGTTACGTTTACGGTGATGCAGTCCAACATTCCCGGCGCTGTTTTTGGCGTCGTGATCGCGTTTCTTGGCGTACGGTATTTTTTATCGGTTCAGAAATTGCATGTAAGATTATATGGAACGAATTCACAGTTCTCCTGGGGTAATTTCAAGGCACATTAACGTTGCGAATCGCTTTAAGTCAGGTGGAGTATCGAAATAATGTCGAAATTATACTAATGAGGTGTGAAATATGAAGGCATTCAGAAAGAGCATCGTATTTCTGGTTCTGATGACGGTCGTCCTTTCGCTGTTCATCGTTACCGCGTTCGCCGAGGGCGGCGACTCCACCGGTGCTTCTTATTCGGCTACCACCGGCGCCGAAACGCTTAACGATGTTGCCACAACCGCCAATAAAGCGATGTATGGCGCAAACTTTACCTGGGTGATGTTGTGTGGATTTCTGGTTTTCTTCTTCCAATGCGGCTTTGCCATGGTAGAAACCGGGTTCTGCCGCGGTAAGAATGCGGCGCATACGATTACCATGAATTTTATGGTGTTTCTGGTGGGCGCTGTGGGTTATTTCCTGGTCGGTTTCGCCATCCAGATGGGCGGCTCCGGCGGCGCTGCGGGGCTGGGTACCGGCGGCGGGGTGCTCAACGCGTTGGTTTCCATTCCGGGGTTTGGCGGCATCATGGGCTATAAGGGTTTCATGTTAGGCGGCACCTATGACGCAGGGGTTTACGCGTTGTTCTTTTTCCAAATGGTCTTTATGGATACAACCGTAACCATTCCTACCGGTGCCATGGCGGAGCGTGTGAAATACTCCGCGGTCGTAATCATCTCCTTTTTTATCTCGATGGTATTATATCCGTTCTTCGCCAACTGGGTTTGGGGCGGAGGCTGGATGGCTACCCTCGGAGCCAAATTCGGCCTTGGACACGGTGTTGTTGACTTCGCCGGTTCCGCCGTTGTGCACTCCATGGGCGGTATGCTGGCATTGGCCGGAGCTATCGTGGTTGGCCCGCGCATCGGCAAGTTTAAGAAGGACGGTACGGCACGCGCCTTTCCCGGGCATAACATTCCCATGGCGATCATTGGAACGATTATCCTGTTCTTCTGCTGGTTTGCTTTCAACGCAGGTTCCACGCTGAGCTCCACGGATTTACGCCTTGCCGTTGTCGCTACCAACACCATGGTCGCCGGTGCAATCGGCGGTCTGGTTGCGATGTTCTATATGTGGATCAAGTTCGGCAAGCCTGATCCGTCCATGACAGCCAACGGCACGCTGGCTGGCCTGGTGGCGATCACCGCGCCCTGCGCGTTCGTCAATGGCATATCTGCGTTCATTATCGGGCTCGTCGCCGGTTTGCTGGTTTGCGTCGCGGTACCGTTTATAGAGAATAAGTGGAAGCTGGACGATCCGGTCGGCGCGATTTCCGTGCATGGCGTGAATGGTTTCTGGGGCGTGCTCGCCCTTGGGCTATTTGCCGACGGTTCGTACGGCGATGGGCTGAACGGCGTATCCGGTGGCGTAACCGGATTGTTCTACGGCGACGCCTCCCAGCTTGTTGCCCAATTAATCGCCATCGGCGTACTGATCGTATGGGGCTTCGGAGTATCCTATCTTTTCTTCAAACTTTTGGATAAGGTATGGGGTCTGCGCGTTGCTCCGGAAGACGAACTGGAAGGGCTGGACGTTCCCGAAATGGGCGTGCTGGCATATCC
>JAJFVI010000161.1 GCA_021371895.1 Eubacteriales bacterium
CGGGCGAGCACTTTGTGGCTACGGGCAGCGGAAAATACATGCGCAACGTAATCCTCGCGCCGCAGAACAACCTGTGCATCCTGGAAATCAACGCTTCGGGCGATGCCCGGCGCATCGTGTGGGGGCTGGAAAACGGGGGCGTGCCCACCAGCGAGTTCCCCAGCCATTTTTTAAACCACAGCGTTCGTAAAACGGCCACCCAGGGCGCGTGCAGGGTCATCTACCATGCGCACCCGGCAAATATCATCGCCATGACCTTCCTCATGCCGCTAACGTCGCGCGCTTTTACCCGGGCACTGTGGCAAAGCATGACGGAATGCCCCGTGGTGTTCCCCGGCGGCGTGGGCGTGGTGGAGTGGATGGTGCCCGGCGGCGCGGAGATCGCGCATGCGACCAGCGCGCTGATGCGGGAGTACGACGCGGCGGTATGGGCGCACCACGGCCTGTTTGTCAGCGGTCCCGACCTGGATACGGCTTTCGGCCTGATGCAAACCATCGAAAAGGCCGCCGACATCTACATGAAGGTGTTTTCTTCCGGTCATCCATGCCTGCAGACCATTACCGACAACGACCTGCGCGCGATCGCCCGCGATTTTCACGTTACGCTGCGGGAGGAGTTTCTGGACGAGCACTGACCCCGTCGGCTCCACAGTCCGTACGGGTAAGGAGGGTTCGCGCGTATGATAAGCTATCCCAGAGGCGACCAGCTGCTTTCGCTGTGCGGGCTCAACTGCGGTCTGTGCCCGATGCGTGTGGGCCGGTACTGTCCCGGCTGCGGCGGCGGGGAGGGCAACCAACCCTGCGCGGTTCTCCGCTGTGCCGCAACACATGGCAATCTCGAATACTGTTATCAGTGCGGCGAATACCCTTGCGCGCGCTACGCCGGCGCGAACGCGTACGATTCTTTTGTGACGCATAAAAACCAATTTACGGATTTTATCAAAGCCCAAAAAATCGGACTTACCGCCTATCACGCCGAGCAGACGGACAAGGTGGAGATCCTCGCGCGGCTGCTTTCCGGTTATAACGACGGACGCCGGAAAAGCCTGTACTGCCTCGCCGTGAATCTGCTGGACATGAACGACCTGCGGACTGTGATGGCGCAAGTGGCACAAATGGAAAGCGAAACAGAGTCGGGCGTGATGAGCGAAAAGCAGAAGGCAACCATCACGGCGGACAAGCTGCAGGCTGTGGCGGCCGAACGGGGCGTGACGCTTAAGATTAGGAGCAAGCCCAAAACAACGCCGTAAGACACGCCCGCAGAATAAAAACACACGCGTCCGCTCCTTCCTCTTTCCTATTTTTTCCCTTTGGTGTATAATAAGTTGAATCGCTTTGAGGGAGTGAAGCAAGTGGCTACGGAAATGAACGGTACAACCAAATTCTCACCCATCGTGGAGGGGAGCAATTGTGCCAGCGATATTCTGGAGCGTGTTTACCGGGCGCTGCAAGCTAAAGGATACGATCCGGTAACGCAGCTGGTGGGGTACATCATCTCCGGCGACCCGACTTACATCACCAGTTATGGGCAGGCACGCAGTATGATCTGCCGCCTGGAGCGGGACGAAATCGTGGAAGAACTGGTGCGCATGTACCTTAAGGGGTTGGACGCGTGAACGAACCCCGGCGCGTGATTGCGCTGGACGTGGGTGACGTGCGCATCGGTGTGGCAGTAAGCGACCCCCTGCGAACCATCGCCCAACCGCTGGAAGTCTACCGGCGGGTCGGGTACGGACCCGATACCCGCTACGTACACGCGCTGTGCGAGCGATACCAGACCGAGGATGTGCTGTTGGGGCTGCCGCTGAACATGGACGGCTCGCGGGGCGGGCAGGCGGAAAAGGTGCTCGCCTTCGGGCAGCAGCTGACGCAGGCCGGCATGAACGTATACTATTCAGACGAGCGGATGACGACCATGACCGCCGAACGGGCGCTGATCTCCGGCGGCGTAAGGCGCGAGGAGCGCAAACGATACGTGGATAAGCTCGCCGCGACTCTGATACTGGAACAATGGCTGGCCGCGGGCGGGTACACCGTACCCGGCACGCAACCGTAACGCCGTGCGCCGGCCGATGAAGGAGCGTTGGATATGAACGACCAGACCCCCCCGGAGACCCCCGGCGAACAGGACGAACACATGGTAACCCTGCAGGACGAAAACGGAAACGACGTGAATTTCGACCACCTGATGACGGTGGAATTTCAGGGTGCAAACTATATCCTTTTGGAAGCGCAGCAGGATATGGAGGATTGCCTGCAGGGCGAATCCATCATCCTGAAAATCGAACAGGATGAAAGCGGCGACGACGTTTACGCCACAATCGAGGATGAGAACGAGTACAGCCAGGTATTCCAGAAGTGTTTGCAACTGCTGGAAAAAGAGGACGAAGAAGAAGGCGGGGAGTAAGCCCTGTAAACGCGTAAAACCGCATGAATAGAGCGCCGGAGGAACAGCCATTGTCCTCCGGCGCTCTATACTTTTCGTTGTATGGCTGTGCAGGCCGCGCTACCACGGCATCGTGTTCTTCACGCCGCCGCGCGCAAGCCGCCTACCCATGAGAGATATGGTTGGCGATCACGCGGTCAAACGACTCCGCAGGATAGGGTATCGCCTGAATATCCATCTGCTGCGCCAAAATGCGGGGATGACCGGCGTTCGCCTGCCGGGCGGCTTCCACCATGCCTGCGGACAAGTCCGAAAGCACCAGCATGGCTCCCGCGGGCAGGTTGCCCGCACGCCCACACCACTGCGCGCCGTTACCGCAGCCAAGCTCCAGAATGCGATCGTTCTCCGAAAAACTATACTGCGCAAAGCACCAATCCGCAAACGCGGTGGGTGATGTGCTGTGTTTTGCGTGCAGTTTGATCCGCTTGGACAGATTGCCGTCATCCTGATACTGCCGGGCCACGGTTTGTCGGTCGTTCATCCGCATGGGTTGTATCGCTCCCCTTGCCTTACGGCCGTATTTCCACTTCATCGATCTGGTCCCGGCAGACGAACAGCCGGGCCATATCTGCGGGGGAAAGTGCCACACAGCCCCGTGTCCAGTCCGTGTCGGTGTTGCCCTCGTGCAGGTATATTTCCCCACCCAGCGGCGTGCCCCACGGCGGCCTGCGCCCTTCCGCCGCCGCCGACAGGATGGCATCCAGCGTCGCACGGTCGATCACGCCCTCCGTGTAGGCCAGTTGCGCATCCTCGGCGTTAGGGTAATTGAGCGCCAGGCTGCGGCCGTACTTGCCACACTCCTTCGCCAGGCAGATCTGGTAAATCCCTTCGGGCGTGCGTCCATCGCCCGCCCGACGCTTTGGGTGACGAGGCGCGCTTCCCAGGGCTATACGAGCGCGCATGATCTCTCGGTCGTCTTCCATAAGCCTAAGCAACCGTTGGGATTTAAAAATGAACACCCGCATTTCACCACCTCCCCCTCCTGTGCGAAGCGCGTGTCGGTTCACTCAAATTTGAACATACGTTCAACATTCGCGAAAACGGCGGCAAAACCCTTGCGCCTACACTACACCTGTGCCATAATGAATCCAGTACGGCGCACGCACCGTTTCCTGTGAAAAATGCCTGGCATTAAACCGGTAAAATCGCCGTTACCTGGAATCACTACCCTGCAAGGGTAACATAAGGAAAGGACGCAATAAAATGAACACATTTCGTAAAACAATCGCCCTGCTCGTAAGCGTGTGCCTGCTGGCCAGCTTCTCCTTCGCGCTGGCCGAGACTACGGAAGGCAGCCAGACCGTGACAGACGCAACCACCGACGAGGTAACACAGACCGTCGCCAGCACCGCCCCGCAGCTGGCCGATACCGACGTGGTCGCCACCGTCAACGGCAACGACGTCACCTGGGCCGAAACCGCCGCTTATTACAAGAGCCTGGTTAACTATTATGGCGAGCCGGACGATACTTCGGTAGAGCTGTATTACGCCGTGGCCATGGAAGAAGCCGTGACCATGAAGCTGATTAAAATCACCGCCGCGGCGAACGGGCTGGACCAATACACCCAGGAGGAACTCGACGCCATCTATGCTTCTTCCGACGCCGATTGGCAATCCGCGCTGGATAACTACGTGGAATCCTCCGGGCTTATCAGCGATACCTCCACAGACGATGAAAAGGCCACCGCGTACGCCGAGGCCGAGGCATACTACCTTAATCTCGGCTACGACAAAGAAAAGCTTCGTCAGAGCTACCTGGAAAACGAAACCTACACGCGTGTGGAGGATTTCGTGTGCAAGGATCTCGCCGTGACCGACGAGGAAGTGCAGGCTCAATATGACGAAAAAGTGGCGAGTGATAAGCTCCTCTACGAGAATGATCTGGACGCGTATGAGTATCAGCTGATGCTCTACAACTACCAGTACGCGACCGAAAAGCCCTGGTATCACCCCGCCGGTTACCGCTTCATCAAGCAAATCCTGCTGCCGGTGGATACCACGCTGATGACCGCCTACACCGATCTGCAGGCGCAGCTGGAAGAGCAGATGAACGCCGAGACCACTGCAGCGGACGCCACCGCCGCCGCGGATGCTACCGCCACACCGGAAGTAACCGCCACACCGGAAGTAACCGCTGTGCCGGTAACGGAAGCCGATGTGGATAACGCCAAAGCCAACATCCTTACTTCCCTGCAGGAAACCACTTCCGCCATTTACGATAAGCTTGCCCAAGGCGAAGATTTCGACGCGCTGATTACCGAATATGGCGTTAATGCCGATGGCACCGCTTCTGATCCGGGCATGACCAGCGGCGATTACCCCAACGGGTACGAAGTCGCTCTCGCCTCTACCTCCTTCGTACCGGAGTTTGTGGAAGCGGCCTTCTCCATCACGGATGTCGGCAGCGTCAGCGCCCCTTACATCAGCGATTATGGCGTACACATTGTGAAATACGTTAGTGACGTGCCTTCCGGCCCCGTTGATCTGACCGATGCATTGAAAGAAAGCCTCCGTACCGAACTGCTTTCCACCAAGACCTCCACGGCGATGGACGCCTGGCAGGCCGCCGCGGATATCCAGTACACGGGGCTGTTGAAGACTTACGATCAGGTACAGGCGGAAAGCGCCGAGTAACCCTTGCCAAACGAATAACCGCAACGCCCGCCGCGTACCCAACACGGCGGGCGTTGCCTATTGCCGGTGGCACTTCGCCCCGGTTTCGCCCCAGACGGACGGCGTATGCAGAAGTCTGTTGCGTCATCTTGTTTATTCTTCGTTTTTATGGGGTTTGTCTCTCCTCCATCATTCGTCCATCTCCTAAATATTGGTTGTTTCAAAGGGTTCCCAAATTGATATTTAATCACCATCGGATACCAACTAAACAAACCGTTGTATATTGACCCGTCAAACCGATTATGTTATTATTAAATATGTGCCCATTGCTTTGCAATGCAAGTATGGACGCCGATGAAAAACAGTCCGGCGCACATGAGCCCAAGCCGGAACGTTGACCGTCCCCCGGCTTATTCCGCAGGCCGACGAAATAGCTTACGGTTCGCATACGCTGAGAGTTCAGCAGTGCGTACCGTAAGCGGATCCATAGGCATTCGATTTCCGTTTGACCGCGAACGAAGGGCAAGGCGTTCTATTATAACATTCCCTGCGGACAGAACCGTGCTTCGCATCATTACGGAACCGACAGAAGAATGATCCCGCAAATGCCGTACTTAGGGAAAACCGCACAATGAAGCCACCGGTTACGTGAAGTCTTTCCCCTGATACCAACCATGCCAGAGGGGCCGAATAAGCCTTGCCGGGTAAGGCACCCAAGCATGCACACCGGAGAGGGCGACGGCGCGCGAAAGAATGCCGCATGCGTTTCTCGGCCTACGATAACGGACGAATGACCCGGCGCGCGCCGCAGCGGCATGCTGCGCTCCCAATTCGACGCGCCGCATACGACAGTCCACTCAACGAGATCCGAGAGGAGAAAAGGTCGCTATGAACATCATGCACCGTTTTCTGGATCAATACAGCCTCAAAAAAATGATCATAGACGCCGTCGTCATCGCGGTGGCCTGCGCAATCGTATTCGGTTTGCTACCCCGAAGCGCAACGTTCTTCAACCTTGCGGCAACGCATACAACAGCCCTCCAAAAGGCGATCCACTCGGTGATCGCACTGGGTTGCATCCTTCTTTTTCGGATGCTCCTTATGGTATACAGGCAAGACTGGGTACAAATGAAAACGATGGGTTACCTGAATATTATCCTAGCCGATACTGTGGCTGGGATTTCCTATTATCTGATTACCGAGTTCGCACTCAAGTCCGTTTATCCGTTCCTGCTTACCGTGGTGTTGTTTGCCATCAGCGATATTGTGACCCTATTCGTAAGGATACTCTATCGGGGTCTCAACGAAGAGTACGGGCCAACCGAGCAATAGGCGACGCTTTCCTTAACGAATCGGCTTTGCCCGTCCGGCTTATAAACCGTGACGAAATACGCATTAATGAGGAGATTCGCTCATGCGCAGGTTCTACGCGAGATATGGCAAGAGAATCTGGGATGTAACGCTGTCCGGGCTGGCCATCGTCGTCCTGTCGCCGCTGCTGCTCGCCGTATCGATCTGGATCAAGCTCGATTCCGCAGGCCCGGTGTTTTTTCGGCAGAAACGGGTCGGAAAAGACAACCGGATTTTTCGCATTTATAAATTCCGCACCATGCGCAACGACGCGCCGCACGATACCCCCACGCATCTGCTGAACAACCCGAAAAAGTACATCACCAGGAGCGGCCGCTTCCTGCGCAAAACGAGCCTGGATGAGCTGCCGCAGCTGTTCAATATCTTCCTGGGCCAGATGAGCGTCGTTGGCCCGCGCCCCGCGCTTTGGAACCAGGACGATTTGGTGGCGGAGCGCGAAAAATACGGGGCGAACGGCCTTGCGCCGGGGCTGACGGGCCTGGCGCAGATCAGCGGCCGGGATGAGCTGAAAATCAGTGAAAAAGCGAAACTGGATGGCGAATATGCCCATCGGCTGGGTTTCGCGATGGATTGCAGATGCCTCTTTGGCACAGTGGTCAAAGTGCTCCGAAACGACGGGGTCGTCGAGGGTGTGGCGGAGAAAGGCGATAACGCCTCTTCGCATCAATAACGATCGATTAAACCGGATTGGGAACGAGGGTAAACAGATATGAAAAAGATATTGATTACCGGCGCGAACAGTTATATCGGCTCTTCGTTTGAGCGATATGTAAAGCAGTGGCCAAACGAATACGGCGTCGACGTTGTGGATATGATGGGCGGCGGATGGCGCAAGAAGGATTTCGGGCAGTACGACGCGGTTTTCCATGTGGCGGGTATCGCCCATTCGGACATCGAAGGGATCTCGGAAGAAAGAAAACGCGTATACTACGCGGTGAATACGGATCTGGCGATCGAAACCGGCACGAAAGCCAAGCGTGACGGCGTCGGGCAATTCGTATTCATGAGCAGTATGGTCGTTTTCGGCGACAGCGCACCCATCGGCAAAGAAAAGATGATCACGCGCGAAACAAAGCCCAACCCCACGAATTTCTATGGCGACAGCAAACTGAAAGCGGAAGAAGGGCTTTTGCGGCTGGCGGACGAACGTTTTAAAGTTGTCATCCTGCGCCCGCCGATGATCTATGTAACCGTCAAACCTCGCCGTACATCAAACACCATCAGCGGGGGGCCGCTCCATTCATTGTGAGTTGTATGGGCGCATGGCACGCAGCCGGCGCGTTCCAGGGAAGCAGTTTTTCCAGTTCTGCATGGCATTGCAGGTCAATATTCGGGGCGGTTTCAAAGACGTATTTCAAGTACTCATACGGCTTCAGATTGTTCTCTTTAGCCGTTTCAATGATGCTGTAAATCAGAGCAGAAGCGGTCGCACCCTTTTCGGTGTTGGAGAAGATCCAGTTTTTTCGGCCAATGGTGAACGGGCGGATGCTACGCTCAGCACGGTTGTTTGAGATCTCGCAACGTCCATCAAGCAAAATGTTTTCAAGATATTTGCGTTCACCCAAGGCATATGCCAGCGCTTTTCCCATAACGGACCGCGGCGTGGCGAGGATATGGTTTGTGGTTTTTTGCGCCCATGCAAAAAACTCGTCCATCATGGGCTGACTGTGCACAAGCCTAGCTTTACGCCGTTCTTCAAAAGACAAGTCCGCAAAACCACGCTCCAGCGCAAAAAGAGCATCGCAGAACTCTTTCCCGCGCATCGAGATAGAACCCTGCTTGTTGTAATCGGGCAGGGATTTTAAGATGTCTGCAAATTTGCGTCGCACGTGTGCCCAACAGCCTACCGGCGTGATGCCCGGCGGCAGATTGTGATATGCGCCGTAACCGTCAGAATGGACAAAGCCCTTGAATCCGGATAAAAAACGGCTTGCGTTCTCATGCTTGCGGTTGGGTTGGTATTCAAAGAGCACAATCGGATGCTGTGCATCGCTGCCCGTGCGGTATAGCCACATATAGGACTTGCTTTCGGGCTTTTTACCCTCTTCTTTGAGCACCTGAACGGTGGTTTCATCGGCGTGAAGAACTTCTCCGGCAAGAAGCAGCGCTTTTAAC
>JAJFVI010000182.1 GCA_021371895.1 Eubacteriales bacterium
CTCCGTCAAACGCCTGTGCCGTATCATTGGCGTATAGGACGTGTATTTGTATACGCCCGGTATTGCCAAGCCGGTTGACCAGCAGCGTATCCATGCGGTCGGCGATATCGCCGTCAGCGGGCAAGCCGTTAGCACCTGTAACGTACACATAGTGAAGCGTTAGTCCCGGCATGGCGTCCATTAACGCCGAAAGCGAGTCCATGGCCTGCGAGAACTGATCCGCCTTGGTTCCGCCGTTGTTGGAACGTTCCTCGGGAGAAAAGTATAGCGGATCGCGCAGATCGACCATCCACAGTTCCGTATTCCCGCTTAGCTTTTCGGCCGGGTCGGCAGTTGCCGGTACGCAGTTCGCGTACAGCGTACTGCACAAAGCGTCGAAGGCGGAGGCGTATTCAGGGAAGCGGACTTTGTTCAATCCATCCAGTTTAGCATACAGGTCGTTGAGATCTGTCTCGGTTTGCAGGGGAACGTTCTGCGCCAGAATCAAGGGCTTGTCGTCCATCACATACAGCCCGGCGGTGGCACCCGTACCCGTAAAACCAGCCAACAGAGGCTTTAGCAAGTACAGCGCCGCCTGTTTGCGCGCATCTTTAGCGTCCCACTCACCGGTTGAAAGCGTAATCACAACGTTGGTCACGGCATCCGTGTTTGCGGTACCAGGCGTTTGGGCAAGCGGATCCACAACAGCCGGGACGTTCTCCGGCGTTGGTGCGGGTGCGGCAGCCGTGGCCCCCTGCGACAGCGCAGCGCCCGCGAACACGCATAGCAGCGCACAGATCAACGCTGCGCCCGCAAACCGTTTCGCCATTGGGAACGCCCCCTTTATCTCTGTACGCAGCCGAACGGCGGGGTATAATCAGACATCGAAAGTAAACGGATCCACGTGTGAGGGTTCCGCTTTACGGGTGGAATACAGCACCTCGGCGACGATGAAGCCGACGGCCAGCAGGATGGCGAATATGCCACCGATCCCCATGCTCAGCGGCAGCGCGGAGGTAATGTTGAACCCGAGGCCGCCGTTGAGCAGCGAGGCGGCCATGCCGGTGAGCGCGTTGCCGTTGAGCAGAATGCTTTTACCCGTGAGAAGCAGGATGAAGAGCACCAGCAGCGAAGCCGCGCCGATGCCGATGCTCACGCGTGCATCAAAAAGCAGGCATCCCAGCGCCATCAGCACGCCCGCGATCAGCGGCAGGCACAATATGATTGAGTACTGCATCAACTGCCAGCCGGAAAAACCCAGAAAGGTTATCTGATAGAAGGGCAGAAACAGGAAGCACAACAGGTAGCCTACCGCGCACGCCAGCGCAATGTAATCCGGTTCTTTACGCATGATCAACACCCTTTCCGATATTGGTATTTTCGTCCAGCCAGCGCTTTAGCGGCTGTGGCTGCGGGGGAATACTTTGCGACCAGCGCTCGGAGCGCCAGGGGTAATATCGATAGAGTTGTTTACGGTCGGCGCGAAGCGCGCGGGCGTATTCGATATAATAGGGTGTAGCGAGCAGGTAATCGCACAGCGTTTCAGAATAAGCGGGGTTGAAACGCGCCAAAGTCGCGAACAGCGCGGTGATCGCCTGCAAATATGGCAGGGACGCGGGTTCGTACGGTCGGCGCGGGGGCACTTGCGGCCACGCAACCGCCAGGGGAAGCACGTCCTGCACCATAAAATGCCGTTCGTCCAGTGCCGTGCAGAGCAGGCCGACAGCGATACGCGTTACGAAGCCATCGCGCAGGATTTCGGCGCGGACGCCTGTGAGGTAATGCTGTTTTAACAAGGTGCGTACGGAAGCATACGCTGCCTCGCTACGGCACGCCAGCAAGCCGGCGACGGCCTCCTGCGTACGCCGGACGACCTCGGCTTCGGGAAGGGTGGGCAGCTGCCCGATCAGGCGGTGCGCGTTTAATGCTGCGCGCACGCAGAGCAGCGCACCGCCGGCTAACGCCGGTTCTGCCTTCAGTTCGTTGGCTGTCTTCTCCAGCGTTTCCAGATCTCCGGGCGTGCGGCAGCTTTCCTTGACCAGCGAAGAGTACTGGAGGATGAACGCGTCGCGCACGCCTGCAAACCAAAGATCCCGAAAGGCGTCCGCCGGTCGGGCGGCGTATTTGTGAATCTCGTCCATCCAATCGCCGATACCCGTAATGTGCCCGTAAAGCGTTGTGAGCAATTCCCTGCCCTTTTCCGCTACGGGAGGTTCCAGCACTTCATCGGGGCGCAAATTACCCCGGGCCATGTTTTTGTTGATGTCGTCCACCGGAACCCAATAACTGCGCCGCGCCGCCCAACCGTCCATCAGCCCTTCCCGGACGATGCCGAGGCACAGCGAACGGAGAAACGGGTATGCCGCTACGTTTTGCAAATAGGATAGCAGTGCTGAGGATTGTGCCCGCCCCGCTTCTCCCAGCCGGTCGTACGCCTGCGCCAAGGCAGCTTCGCAGCCGTTCAGCGTCGGGCGGCCCGGCCCGGAGGCCCATAGCCGCAGCGTTTGAAAGCTTTCCTGGGGCAGGGGTGCGGCGGTATGCTCCAATTGGTCGGCCGCATAGCAAAACCCCTTTGTCATGCGGGTTTCTTCTCCCAACAGCCGGCTTTGTTTATCCACGCCGCACAGCCACGCGAAGCGATCCGCGCCTGTTTCCAGCGAGCGTGCCAGTACCCGATCCATGTAAACCCGGAACGCCTCCTGCACGCTCAGGTGCTCCGCGCATAACGGCAGAAGCGTTTGTGACATCCGTTCCGTTTCCGTAGCGTTCAGCGGCGCGTCCAACCGGTCCGGCAGCGCGGAGGCTTGCGCGAACATTTCCCGCATCGTGCCGCTCATATCGGCGTCAATGCGAAGCGCCACGCGGTAAAACGCATCGGGATCGTCGCGGTGCTGCCAGAACAGGGTTGCGAGATACCCATCCAGCAGAGCGTGGTTTTCCGGATTGCCAAACTTTGCAAACGCTTCCCGGACGTCATTGCAGACGGATTCGTCCGGCGGTGTTTCGATGTGCATGTTCATAAGCGACCGCAGCGATTGCTTGAGCAGCACGACGCCGTCCAAAAACTGCGTACTCAGCGGGAGCAAAAACAGGTGGTTTTCGGGATGCCTGTCCAACGCCTTGGTTAAAAAGCGCGCCATGATAGCCTGCAGCCGCGCGTCCTGCCTGCAAAAATCTGTAAACGTGGGATTCAGAAGAAGGCGCAGCGTCTCCGCGTCCAGCGAAGGATCCACGAAACAGCGGTTCAGCAGTCGGTCGAGGAGCAGCGCCGTGCGCCCCGCCGCCTCCAGTGCGGGTGGGAAGGGAAGCACTGAAAGAAAGACGGGTTTCATACGCGCGGACTGGTGCCGCTCCAGAAGCGAAAGCAAAATTTCCAGCATAGGCGTGTCCTGCGCCGCCAGTGCTTCTTTCAGCAAGAACGCCGTCAGCGCTTCGCCCAGGGGAAGCGCCTCGCCGAGTGTGGTCAGCTGTCCCAGCACACGGCGCATAACGGGGGAAAGCGTACCGCGCCGCATGGCTTCGGCCATGCCATGCCGGCGTGCAAGCAGCTCATCCAGTTCACGCCAGCGTTCCAACAGGTTCAGCGCCGCGCCCGGCTCGGCGGGGGACGCGTTTTCCAGCCTGTCTACGGTAAAGGCGACGTCGAAATCCGCCAGCAGGGGGCAATGCGTCGGCGCGGGGCAGCCCGTTTCCCGCCGGTACTGCCCGTAAACGGCGTTGAGCAGCGGGGAGGGCGCACCGCTTAGCAGACGCATGGCGAACGCCGCCAGATCACCTTCCAGGGGCGTGTATTGGCCGTTGCGCAGGTCAAAAGTCCGCTCGTCTCCGATCAGCGCATCCTCAGGGTATAAAAAGGCCAGCGCCGTGGGCTGGAAAAGCTGCGTCGCCTGCGCCGGAACGGCGGCGCTCATGCTGAGGATGTTCAGCGCGGGTTCCGGCAGACCGGGCAGAATGACCGCGGCAAAGAAATCCTTCGCCTGCCGGACCAGCTGCCGACAATTCTTTTCTTCACTCAGAACGATTGCCAGCGGGTAAACCTCGCGGGCGGGGGAAAAAGCGCGGTCGCTCGCGGCTTTCCAGTACCTTGCGACCAGCGCCATACGCATATCACCGGGTATTGCGCCTGCCCACTGATGTTCACACGCTGCCGGCTCGGGCGGAAACCATTCCGTTGCCGCGAAGGAACGCACGGCGGGGGAAAGCGCCCAGAACGATTCCAGCGTTTGGAAACCGTCGTAGCACAACAGCTGGCTGGGGGTGGCGTAATCCGTAAGAACGCTGCCCTCACGCTCGTCGGTGGGCGCCGCAAGGTGGCTGTAACCGTGGGGACGAGAAACGTTTCCTCCGCTTACAAATACGCCGAGCACTGAACGAATCAGCACCGGCTGCCCATAGCGCAGCGTTTGATATTCGTAGGCTTCGTGGTGCTCAATCAGCCCGTTGCTATTTTCCTCCGGCAAGCGAAAGGGCGTTTGCAGCGTGAGCCGCATGGTGCTGAGCTGATCCGCCCAGTCCGCGCCGCCGGGGAAACCAGGCGTGGCGATGACACTGCCGAAGCCCCGTTGCGGCGGATCGCCGACGAGGCGGTGGAAAATCCTCATACGCATACCTCCCTCGCGTCGGTTGCCGGGGCGTCAGGCGCGCCGGAAAAGTGGTTTCCGCCTCCGCCACCGAGAGGCGCGCGGCAGGGTAGCCTGCGAAGCGCTCGCCATGTTCCCTGATGGCAGGTTGACCGTATCCACCATCCCGGAAAGGACAAGGATAGCCAGAAACGGCTCAATAATGCGATGCTTGGACGCGGTACAGTTCCAATCGTTGTCGAAGGCGGGCTCACTGTGCTCGTCGTAGCGCTTCAGGGTATAGGTGCTCACGCCCAGCAGATAAACACCGAGTTGATCCAGGTCAAATTGCCGGCGGATTAATTGCTTAATGTCCACGTTGTGGAGCTTATTGCGAAAATAGGCGGACAGTTCGCTGTCCAGTTGATCCAGAACTGCGGTATTGACAGCTTTTTGATGGTTATCCTCAATATCATGCCTGAGCAGTACATTTCCGGGCGGTTCAAACAGTTGGGCGTCCACGGTGAGCGGATAATCCAGCTTCGTAAGCACCGTGACCACGTACCGCAGGTGCTGCACGATCTGCCCGCACGCGGCCAGGCGCTGTAATAGAAACGTGCCCACCTGCTCGGCGTAGTATTCGTGCTGCTCCGCCTGAGTCTGGGCTACGGGCTCGTGCCTGGCGGTATAGTAGCCGCCGCCGTTGATCTGGTTGGGGTCGATCATCAGCAGGATGATGGAGGCCTCCCGGATGCCCTTGTGATTGGCCAGATAGTTGATATTATCCACACCCTCGCCCGCGATATCGTACAGGACGATATAGCAGGCGTAATCTTTGTGGCCATAACCGTTGCAATATTCGAACACAAGAGGAAACAGGTGCTCATGAGAGGTCGGTATGGTATTGCCCTGGTTTTCCTGAAAAAAGTCGATCTGCGGATTCATGTAGGTCTGGCTTTCCGGCAGCAGCTTGGCGGCGCCCAGCCCATGCACAGGAAGCTGGCGGTTGAGCTGCTGTAAAAGCGATATGATATAGGCGGTCTTGCCGGCTGCGCGCCCCCCCATCAGCGATACTGTAACCACAGGCCATTCACCGAAATGTTCCGGCAGCTTGCAATGGCAATGGGGGCATGCGCGTTTATAGAGAACGGAAAACCCCTCGGTGTGCAGCGGCGTCTTTGTATTGGCTTGCGTGGCGGGCGCGGTGGCGCCCGGATTTGCCAACAGCTCCTCCGGGGACAGCCCTTCGGATTTCTTTACCTCTACGGCGAAGGGGAAACCGTCGTCGTGGAGGCGCACGTGGTTTGCCTGTGACGGATAAAAATAAACGTCCCTGAACTGATCCATATGCTCCAACGGATAGCTGGTGCTGCATTGCATGAGGAAATCATAACGCTTTGTATCCTGATAGTACATGGACGTGCCTTCATCCACGAACAGCACGTTTTGATCCGTAACTTCTTCTCCGCAAAACAGGCAGCGATATCGGCACATGGCGGTTTTCTCCTCGTTTGTCAAGTTTGCAGATGTCTCAGCATGGCGTCGCGTGGACGGTCGGATAGGCGTCCCCAGGCAGCGTATCTAGTAAACAGTTGGCCGGGTCCACATGCTGGAGCCCCTTGATACGCAGCTGCGCGGAAGATTCCCATATGCTCAGGGGATAATAAACCACCTTGTCCGTATCGCCTGGTCGCGGGACACGCAGCGCCAGCTTGCAGATATCCGACGGCGTGCCTTCCAACACCAGTGCCAGCCGGTCGCGGGCAGACTCGAAACGGTAGCGCACCTCGTTTTTACGACCGGCTAACGTTTTAGCGGCGTAAAGGCCTTTGGAGGACTTGATTTCCACGCGAACCGGCCCGTAGGGCAGCCCGTCGGTGACATCCACGCCGTTGGGCAAGCCCCCGACGGGGGCGTTGTATTGCTCCACCGTATAAACCATGTTCTGCACGCGAAGGTTTTTATAGAATATGGATACCACGGCGGATTCCACGCCGTTTTCCCACTCCCATACGAGCACGTGCCGGCCGTGATCGACCATGATCGCCAGCCTGTGGTCGGGCGTAGTATCCGCGGGAGCATCGGTCGGCGCGGAGTTGGTGTCGGAGAATTTGGGGGATGTGACTTGGGCAGGCGGGGTGGCCGGTTCGCCGTTCCACAGGCGCGTTAGCCCGCTGGCAGCGGAGGAGGAAGGTGACCCGGGGAGAAAATAGCGATTATGATGTTGATACCAGTCCAGATCTTTTTGCAGCGGGAAAAGATCCACGCGTTCCACATTGTCGTTATGGGCGACGACGGTATCGTTGCGGGCGCGGTCAAACCACGGGTGGCCCGACAAAGCGGCGTCGGAAAAGTACAGGGATTGCGGCGTGCCGGAGACATCCGCCGGCTCGCAGAGCATGCGTTTGCTTTCGCCCAGGTACTCCCCGAAGAACTGGTTGAGCCCTTCGCGTGCCGAGCACTCCCAATGGACGGTCTGGCAGAAGGAGCCGGCGCATACAGCCGGCAGGGCGCACCGCAGCGCTTCCACGCCGTAATCGATGATCTGCCGCCAATGATCCATTTCGGGCGTTCCGTCCGGGCCAAACAGCGTAAGCTGCGGCGCTCCCTGCACCAGCCGCTCGCCGCGTGCTTCCACGGTATCGCGGACCGTTGCCGTGTAGTGCTTGTATTTCTCCAGCAAGGGGTCGATTGTACCACTGGGAACCCGATCCTTTTCCAGATCGTCACGCAGGGCGCCAGCCGCTAGTATGAAGGAGCGTACTTTGCCAAACGCCTGTCGAAACGCCGCGGCATAGCAGCGCACCTGCTCGGCCAGAAGTACGCGCTCACATTCCGCCTCGATGGCGTGGCACAGCATCGCTGCCTGCGTGCGCTTCGCGCGCGGGGGGAAGCGGCGCGGTGGTTGCTTCTCGGGCTGGTAGGAGCGTATGGGCGCGGCGGCGAGCCCAGCCAGCGAATCTTCGATCTGCGTAAACAGGGCCAGGGGGAACCCCGGGGTATTATTGATACATCCGAGCGTTTCCAGTACGCCTAGCACGTATTGTTCCGCGTACCGGAGCGCGGCCTGCCCGCTGGCTTCCCGAGTACCGTTATTGGCCTGGTAGAAGCGCTGTATGCCGTTTTCCAGCTGTTCCGGCGGCGCCTGAGGAAACCCGGCGAAAAGGCGCAGGTTGCTCCGCTCGGCCTCGTTTGGCAGGACTATCTGCCCGGTAACGATGGTATCCAGCCACTTTCCAAGCGCGAGCCCCATCTCGGGCCCGTCCGGTTCCGGGCATCGCGTTTGGGAATGGGTCAGCATCTCCCACCCTTCCTGACGGGTGATCGTCCGCGACGCCCGCTCCCGAAGCAGGCAGGATAGAAAATCGCGCCGGATGGCAGTCAATTCACCGTCGTTTGCGTTAAGTGTGGACAGCCCCAGCGAAAACAGGACGCCCGTGCTGAGTGTGCGGCAGGTGGCGCTATTGGCCAGCAACTCGCCGTATACCGCATGCCACAGGCTGGAGGGGGAGACGGTGGAGGTGTCCGAAGCGCAGTCGCTGAGCAGATAAAGGTAGGGGAACGCCGCGGTATGGTCTGCAAAAGCCTGTGCCCAGACGCTTTGTCGCTGGCGGGCACTCTGATCGTCGCGCAGGAGCAGGTACGCTATGGTGCGGATGGTGCCGGGGGTAAACTCCTGCTGGATACCGTCCAGCCAGGCAAGCAGGGCTTCCGGCGGCGCGGGCAGATCCTCGTAGGCTGCACACACGCATTGGAGCAGGACATTGTTTTTATGGATGCGATTCCGGAGCCCTGTGATGATCTCCTCCGGCTTGCCGGCGCTCTGGAGCGTGTCGATGTCCATTTGCCAGCAGCTGCGCATCAGCGCCACGCGCGGCTCTGCAGGAAGGGCCGGCAGCGGCGGTGACTGCCGATCGATCAGGATGAACAGGAACTGGTCCCAGGCGCGCGGTTCGAGAATGCCGCTAAAGTATTCCACCAGCGCCTCAAAGCGGGCGCAGGCCTCCCGGCCGTACAGGACGATGGCACAGGCGTGTGTGGGAATCAAGTTCATGGGCAAAGCAGCGTTCCTCCCCTTGCATGCTGGTAGCGGGCATCGCACGTGTGATGCCTTGTGAGGATGGCCGGTGTTCCGGCGCGGCCCCGCCGCCGTGAACGCAGGCGGGGCCGTGGGGA
This sequence comes from Eubacteriales bacterium, assembly GCA_021371895.1. GTDB lineage: Bacteria > Bacillota > Clostridia > Christensenellales > Aristaeellaceae > CAXXOK01. The sequence goes on from JAJFVI010000182.1 coordinate 8,715, forward strand.
CAGTTGTTTACGGACTGAAACGGAGAAGGTTTTTTAGCTTTCCTTCCTCCAGCTCCGCCCTTGCGACGATGGCGTCCAGCATGCGAAGGATATTCTGGATCCGCTGCACGTCGGTGCTGCGGGAGCGGAGCAGTGCCTTGTGCTGGCTATGTTCCTCCCTGCAAAGCGTTTTGAGCGATTCAATGTTTTTCGTCAGTTCCTCCACATCCTCGCGTTTCAGGCTGCCACTGCGTTCGCGTTCCGTAAGGTTCGCCTCCCGCTCCGTCAGCAGCTGTTCCAACTCGAAACGGATCTGGTTTTCCGCCAGAAGATCGCCCAGATGCGCGGCGCACTGCGTAAGCAACGTCTCGCTCTGGATGTCCGCAGCCAGCAATTGGGGCTGAACGACCGCCACGGGTTCCCCGGCGGCGTCGGTATACTCAAAGCCGTTGAGCGACGGGCGGATGACTCGATGGATGATCAGCAAGGCCACCTTGCCGGCGTAATTGACGCGGGGGCCCCAGACGTCCGCGCTCGTGTCGATGCTTTTTATCAGCCCGCGGGCGTACTCAAATCCTTCCAACTGCTGTTCCAGCTGGGAGACGAGCTTGGGCTGAATGGAGATAATGGCGACGGTCATCTCGCGGCTGAGCGCTTCGTGGTTTCTGCGCGCTGTGGCCAGCAGTGTGGGGTTGCCGGCAATCGTCGCGTCCCAGGGGTTGCAGGGCTGATCTTCCAGACCCATGCTGGGCGCGAGGCATTCCGGCGAGCGGTCGCCGCGGATGGTTTCCACGCCTGCATCATGCAGATAGCGAAGGATCTCGTCGCGCGCCTGCGCAGGCTGAATACGGTTGCCGGATGCGGGGTCCTTGGCGGCGACGAGCGCGTCAACCTCCTCACGGATCATCGCGGAGGACTTGATGACCGAATGCTGCGGATTGGCGTAATAGAAATGCAGGTTGATCGCGGGTCGGCTGCCGGTGGTATCCACATCCACCAGGCCGCAGGCGACCGCCCGCTCCACCTTTTGATGAACGTCGACGTACGCTGCGCTGGCGTGGGCAGGTCCTCGGGCGGAGAAGAAGTAATACGGCCGGGGCGAAGGCAGCTTGGTCCAGTTGGAGGTATAATCGCTGTTCATTTCCCCGTCCCATACCAGATGCAGGCCCATGCTGGCCTTGGAGTTGGTAAGCTCCGCGTCGTAAGCCGCCTCCAGCGCGGCGATCTGGCTGTAACGGTACAGGGGGAGGCCGTCCCAGGAGGCAACACAGTAGATGTGGTCATGGATACTGCTGCGTTTGGGCTCCACGTTGCGGGTGACGAGCGTTTCCCGGTAACGGTTGATGTGCTCGGGCGAATCGTCCGGAACGGACAGGTAGCTGTAAGCCGCTTTTTCTTCCGCGGTAAAGGCGGGGTCCTGGGTGAACATCGGCTTGGCGCTGTTGAGCACTGCCTGTGCAAGATCATCCATATAGCGCTGCTGTTCCACGGGGTCGCGGCCCGCAACCTGCAGCATAATGGAATCCAGCGATTGACCGTTGACGGCCGAGAAACACTTGTTCAGGCTTTCGCGGATTGTGGAAAGCAGTTTGGCCATGCCCTTTTGGCGATAGATGAACGTAACGCCGGAACCGTGCTGGTCGGCGTTGGGCTGTACGGTGAAAGCGGCCTCGCACAGTTCCCCCAGGAAGCCGCGGACGATCTTCCCGTTTTCGTTGTTTTGTTCCATTTCCTCGTCGATGCGACCCTTGAGGGTCTTCAGGTCGAGGAGATCGCTTTCCAGGCGGTTGCTTGACTCATCCTGTCGGGTGAATGTTTGCTCCAGCGTCAGAATATCCTGGCACAGGGGCGCAAGCGAATCGCTCGCGAATTCGCGCACGCGCAGAACCAGTTTATCCATGGCGGCAGCGTATTCTACCATAAAGGTGCTGCGCCGCACGGCGTTATAATACTCGTTGAGAGCCTTGAGATACGCGTTGTTCACCCGCTTGGCACCCAGCAGCGGCGGGCGCAGGAAAGCCTGCCATTTAGGCCCGCGGCAGTCCTGGTACATGTTCAGCTCGCTTTTGGCAAAGCCGGAGACAAGAGAGGACCATTCGGTTTTTTCGGTTTCCAGCGCCTGCATCAGGCCCTGGCCGTCCTCCAGATACTTTTGCAGGCTGAACGGCCCCAGCCTGGGATCGGTGATTACGTCAGTAGCGAAATCAACGAAGCGTATCCACGCGCCTTTCAAGTAATCTCCGGCCGAGGTGACGGCTGTGGGGCGTACAACGGTTACACGCCAGGGCTGGGGGTCGGCGTCCGCGCGCTCGTGTGGCAGGGGGCGCATGCTGCGCATCGCATCCAGCTTGTTGCGGTCGTCGGCGGCTGTGCGGCAATACTCCGGCAGCAGCAGCCGCTGGCTGAAATTGGTATACAGTGTGCGGATGTTGCCTGTGATATCGGTCGCGCGGCTGCCGGTTTTGCCGTCTTTGAACAACGAGTCGCCGGGCACGAGGCGGCGGTTCTCATCCCGCATGGGAATGAACTGGGAAAAGAGGCGCTCCCCTTCGTAAAACAGCAGTTTTTTCTTGGGAATGCGCTTGGTGTAGGCGCCGATGGCACGGTAACCGTAGTGTACGGGCAGCTTTTTGGACATGCCGTTGACCGTGGCTGTCAGATTGTCCTCATATTGGATGTAGGTGTATTCCATTTGCCCCTTCGCGTTTTGGCTGGGCACCTCGTCGGCCAAATAATGCAGCAGGTTCTCGGCGATCGTCTTCTGGACGACCTCATAGGCGTCGTTGTACACGGTGCCATCTACGGTTGTGCCGCTCATAAGCACGCAGGAATCAAACGGCGGCAAGACCCACTGCATCTGCACGCCGTTGTCAAACTGCGCCACATAGGGGGTTTTATGCTCGCCTACGCGCATCCAGAAATCCAGCTCCTTGAGCGCGGCGAAACCGTTGCGCTCCAGAATGCCGATCAGCGCCTGCTTGCCCTGGACATTGGCGATGGAAACGTCCGGCATGATGACATAGCCCGTGATATGGTATTGTATGTTGCGTAGCTTGGAATCCGACTGGATGATGTGGCGCACCATCTGCGCGATGTCCAGAAACGTGCCCGAGCCGGTGCCGCCGCACACGCCTGTGGCGATGACGATTTCGGTGCGGCCGTTGAGTTCCGTCGTGCCGGCATTTACGCTGGCAATTTTCTGCAGCATTCCCGTAATGGCGGTGAGCACCATCGTGTAATTGCGGAACAGCATAAATCGCGCCGCCTGACGATAGGTGCCCGCGCCGATGCCCTGGGCGGCGGAATCCAGGTTACGGTTGACCCACTTGCGCTCAAACGGCGTCAGGTTGAAATCGCGCTGTACGGGATCCAGGATCGCCTTGAGGCCGGGGAGACTGATGTTGATGAACTCATTGGCATCAAGCCCCTTCTGGCTTTTCAGATCCGTGTCGATGGAGAGGTAAGCCGTTTTTTCCGGCACGGGGATGAAGTTGCCGTTCTGATCCTGGGGCAGCACATACCGCTCGGCAAACGTGCGTTTGATGGTGCGCAGGATATCCGTTCCCGTACCGCCGAGCCCCAGCACCAGCAGCGGCGAATTGATCTTTTTCACGCGTTCGATGGAGATATCCAGCTGTTCTTCCTGGTTGATCGTTGCGCTCAGGTTATCCGCAGGCATCCGAATCCCTCTTTCTTTTTCGTCGTGAGTGCGTTAGGCAGCGCCGGCAGGCAGGCCGGATATGGTCAGAAAGCTGCGTCCAGCTTCGCGTATCGGGTTCGTCAGGAGGCGGCTGGCAGCCGTTGCGGCTCAGAAAGATGGAGGCACGTCGTTGTCGGAGAAAGAGGAGAAACTGTCAAAGCCCCCCGGATGCTTGCCGCCGTCGGAGCCTGCGGATGGACTGAAGCCGTCGTCGGCGTAAAAGCCGTCTCCGTATGGAGTGCCCATGCCGGGATAAACGGAATCACGGATCAGGACAATCCGCCACATTTCCCCGGTTGGCGTGGTGATTACGAGATCCTCGTTCATTTGCCATTCGGAACCCTTGCTGCGCACTTTTACATCCTTCAGGGTAACGACGCAGGTTTTATCCCTTTGATCGTGATACACAAAAATACTGTTTTCGGCATTCGTGCTCGGCTTAATGTCGATATGGCTCAGGCAACCCTGCAGCAGGCTGCTGTCGGGAAAAACGGCGGTGAGCAGGACGGATGAAATCGGTACTTTTCGCTTCGTATGCGTAAGCGTGTTCTTGTCGACCGGGACGACGGAGAATCTTGAGAAGACATGCAGCTCAGCACCCGCGGGGAAGAAGGGTTTGCGGTGCTGCCGGATGAGGAGGATTGTGATGATGAGCGCAGCGAGCAGGATGAATAATAGCAGAAATCTGCCATTCCATTTTGCGCGGATGCTTACGATCGTTAGGGTGCGTGTCGCAGCAACCGCCTTTCTGTCGCCGTCCGTCGCGCTCAGAACGAGCTTCACCTGCCCTGCGTTCAGCGGCACAAACTGTACGGTGTTCCCGCTGCGCGTAAAGTCCATCAGGTCTTTGGCGTCGTCCTCAACGACGCCGAACACGGGATCGGCGTACAGCAGACCCGCCTCGTTGTCCTGGTCGGTAAAGAGCTTATTCAGGCGGAGGGTGAGCGCCTCGGGGGGCGTGGGCTGTTCCAGGCTTGCAAAGATACCGGGGTCGAACAGCACGGTTTCCGGCAGGGCGTCCAGCGTAGACTGCACCACCGTGGGCGGTGTGTTTGGTACCTTGAAGGTGAGACTGTCGTTAACCTTGCTAGTGGTGTAGCCCGTATAGACGTAGGTGAAGTACACAACGAAATCCCCGGATGTATTGGGGGTTGTGTAGGTAGCGGTGCGCTCCGTTCCGTTTTCGTTCAGCGTCATGTCCAGGCTGGCAAGCATTGTGCTGGTGTTGGCCGCGTCGTACACGACCGCCTTGCCGGTATAATTGCGGATTTCGCCCGTGGTATCCGGCGCGCCGGTCTGTACGTCGTTCAGATGCATGGAAAACACAACCTGGCTGTTTTTAGCGGCCGTGCCGCTGGCGCTGTCAATTCCCGTGCTTGTGGTGACGCTCTGGTAACGGTCGATGATCTGGCTGGCGGTGGAAATTACATTGATCGTAAACGTAAAGGTGGTCGGCTGCTGCGCCGTGTCGTCGTCCAATACGGTAAGGGTATATTTGGCATCGCCGTAGCGGAACATGCCAGTTGCCATATTCTTGATGGTCATGCCTTCCGCCACGCCCGTATCCGCGTCTATTGTCAAGGGCAATATGGTTTCGGCGTCGCCCACAGGCGTAAGCTGGAAACGGAGCCGATCGTTATCGGGGTCCGTCACCAATTCCCGAAAATCGATGGTGATTTGCTGCGTTTGCAGCGTTTCTGGCTTTTCGGGGTCATCGACCACCACATAGCGCAGAGGCTGATCCTGCACGTTTGTATCCCGTGTGGCCGGGGTGTTGTTGGTAAGTGTGAGGAAAAGCTGGTTGGCACGGCTTAACCCTGCTCCTTCCGCCTTGATTAGCAGTTTATACTTGCCGGAGGAGAGTGTGTTGTAACCGGAACTGTCTGTGATCAAATTGCGCAGGTCAATTTGCCCGG
>JAJFVI010000187.1 GCA_021371895.1 Eubacteriales bacterium
CACCAGGCACCCGGTAGCCACCAGCAGCTTCAAACGACCGGTTTTTTTATACGCGGCAAGCGCCAGCAGCGTATCCACAGACTCCTGCTTGGCGGGGTCGATAAACCCGCAGGTGTTGACAATCAGGATATCTGCTTCGGCCTCGTTCGCGGTCAGCTCGTAGCCGTTTTGCGTTAAAATGCCCAGCATCAGTTCCGTATCCACCCGGTTCTTGGCGCATCCCAGCGACACAACGCCTACGGTGTACATTCCCCAGCCCCTTCCAGCCCGTCTGCCGCAAGCATTATACCATACCCGCCCGGCAATGAAAAGCGCTTCCCGCCTCGCGGCGGTGCGTACCAATGCCGGTGCAAAGCGAGCGAAGGAATCTCTTTGTCCCCCGCGCTCTCGCGTACTTGCCTCCGGCAATCACTTCAGCGGGAGCGGAGCCGCCGCATCCAGCCGCAGCTTCAGCAACGCCTGCATAAAATCTTCCGGTATCGGTGCCTCAAAGCGGAGGCGTTCACCGGTGCGCGGATGCGTGAAGCACAGCGTATGCGCGTGCAGCATCAGCCGCGGCACAGCCACCCCACGCTTGAGGCCGTAAATCGGATCGCCCGCCACGGGATGCCCGATGCTATGCATGTGAACGCGAATCTGGTGCGTGCGACCGGTTAGCAGGTGTACATCCACCAGCGTCGCGCCGTGCAGGGCTTCCAGCCGCGCCCATTCCGTACGCGCGCTCCGGCCATCCGGGATGACCGCCATCCTCTTACGGTCTTGGGGGCTACGCCCGATTGGCCTGTCGATCAGCCCGCACTCTTCCTTCAGTCCGCCCTCAACCACCGCCAGATAATGTTTTTCCATCGTACGGTTTTTCAGCTGGGCGCTCAGTGCGACGTGCGCCGCGTCATTCTTTGCCACCAGCATTACGCCGCTCGTATCTTTATCCAGCCGATGCACGATGCCGGGTCTTCGCACCCCGCCAATACCGGAAAGATCCGGCAGAGCGAAGAGCAGGGCGTTGACCAGCGTGCCGGTCTCGTTTCCAGCCGCGGGATGCACCACCATGCCGCAGGGTTTATCCACCACGGCGATATCCTCATCCTGGTAGAGGAAGCGCAAGGGAATATCTTCTTTGAGAACGGTCGTTTCTGCAACGTCGGGCTCCCGGATGCTCAGCGCGTCGCCCTCATGCACCGCGGCACCCGCTTTGCACAGCGTTTTCCCGTTCACCCCGCAAAGCCCGGCCGCAATCCACCTTGCCGCTTGCGAACGGGTTATGCCGCAGGTTTGTGCTACCAGCACGTCCAGTCGACCGTCACACGCCGCGATCCGCTCCGTTTGCTTCATGCGTCGTCGCCTCCATTTTCCGCTGCCAATCCTGCGGACGCCATAACAAACTGATCGCCAGCATCACCACGCCCACGCAAATAGCGATGTCCGCCAGGTTGCACACGTACCAGGGCATCCAGGGGAAATAGATCATATCCAGTACGAAGCCCAGAATAACACGGTCCAGCACGTTACCCAGAAAACCACCGACCACCAGGCCCATCGCCAGCAGTGTATAACGTGTGCCGCGATACCGCCTGAGCACCAGCCAGCCCCCCAGCACCGTAAGCACTGGCAACGCAATAATGATAAGCGTTTGGCCGGACAGGAGGCCCAGCGCCATGCCCGTATTGCGCGTTAACCGTAGCTCCAGCACGCCGGCCCATACAGGCACGCTTGCACCGAAGGACAGGTAAATCAGGGACAGCAACTTCGCCACCCGATCCACCACGAACGCGCCCAGCATCATAATCCAGAACGCCATACTCATCCCCCTTTCGTAGCTATGTACGCTGCGGTTGCCCGCCTCGTAACCGCACAGCAGCCAGTGCAAATATCATTCATCGGCGTGGTGTTCCCGTCCGGTCCAGCAGGACCTCGCGTAAGCCTCCGCCTTATTTTTCGGATCTGAATCGCATTTGAAAACATAGGTATCATAACAGATTCGGCAATAATTTGCAATTGGTTGCGAACATTTGTTTTCGTTTAACATGGAAAAACCCCTTTGCGGTTGGCAAAGGGGTTTTTCATGCGATGCAGAAACGAGTTGCTGCGCCGCGCCATGCCAGGCCGTACAAACAGCCATGGTGATGGCTTAGCTACGTCAGCTTCCGTTCGTCGTGTGCCGGTGGTTACACGATCTCAATCAGGCACATTTCAGCGGCGTCGCCGCGACGGGGCCCGAGCTTGTAGATGCGGGTATAACCGCCGACGCACTTCTTTTCCGCGTTGCGCTTTCTAAACTTGGGACCGTATTCGCGGAAGAGCTTCTCCACTACCGGATACTTTACGCCTTGCGTGCGCTCCACGTAATCTTCCTTGTCTTCGTCCTTCTTGCGCATATCCTTGAGCTCGTACAGATAGCTCAACATGATGCGGCGAGCGGCCAGTTTGGAAGGCATATCGTTGGTGACGGTCAGGGTCGTAAGCTGGCCCTTCTCATTGTGGGTTTGTTTGGCAGCCTCCACGGTGTGATCGTGTTCGTTGATGGCCAAAGTAATCAAACGCTCGGCGGCGCGGCGCACTTCCTTGGCGCGGGCTTCCGTCGTCTCAATGCGGCCGTACCAGATCAGGTTGGTTACCTGATTGCGGATCAGCGCCTTGCGCTGGTCGGCGGGACGGCCCAATTTGCGTTGTGCCATGTCGGTTTCCTCCTTAGTCGGACTGTTCGCCCGCCGCACAAGGCGTCGCGGGCGTTGCTTTGTTTACTCGTCGCTGGGGCGCAGCGCCAGGCTGAGCGCTTCCAGCTTCTGCTCGACTTCTTCCAGGCTCTTACGGCCCAGGTTGCGCACCTTCATCATATCTTCCTGGTTGCGCTGCACCAGTTCCGCTACGGTATTAATGCCGGCGCGCTTGAGGCAATTGTAGGCGCGCACGCTCAGATCCAGCTCCTCGATGGTCATCTCCAGAACCTTTTCCTTTTTATCGTCTTCCTGATCGGTGAACGCGATGGGCATCACCTGATCGGTCAGGCTCACAAAGAGGCTTAAGTGCTCGGTGAGGATCTTGGCGGCGGTGGAAATGGCTTCGTCGGGCATCACAGTGCCGTTGGTCCACACATCAAGGGTCAGCTTATCGTAGTCGGTCACATTGCCGACACGCGTGTCCTCAATGGTATAGTTAACTTTCCGAACTGGTGTAAAGATAGAATCGATGGGGATTACGCCGATGGGCATGTTGAGCGATTTGTTTTTATCCGCGCTCACGTAGCCACGACCCTTTTCCACTGTCAGCGTCATTTGCAGATGCGCATCGGCGTTAAGGGTGGCGATATGCAGTTTGGTATCGACCATTTCCATTTCGTCATCTAGCGGAATATCCCCAGCGGTAAACTCACGAGGGCCCTTCACATCCAGAATGACGGTCTTGGTCTGGTCCGTGAACATCCGAATGCACAGCTGTTTGAGGTTCAGTATGATCTCCGTTACATCCTCCACAATGCCGGGGACGGTGGTGAATTCATGCTGAATACCTTCGATATGAATGTTGGTAACCGCAGCACCCGGCAAGGAGCTAAGCAGTACGCGGCGCAGTGCATTGCCAAGCGTGTTACCGAAACCGCGTTCCAACGGCTCGACAACGAACTTGCCGTACGTGTTATCGGCACTCACTTCTACGCGTTCTATGCGCGCTTTTTCAATTTCGATCATTGGGTTTACCCTCCTGTTCAAACCGGTTGGTTGAGGAATACGAACCTCAAGCCTAACGAGAGTAGAACTCGACGATCATGCTTTCCTGTAGGGTAAGATCAACATCATCGCGCTGCGGCAGGGCGTTAACGGTCGTTTTCAGTTCGACGGCCTCGGTGGTGAGCCACTTGGGGATCACGCGATTCACGCCTTCTTTGACGATCTTGAAGTGTTCGATTTCCCTGCGGTTGCCCTTTACGCTTACGACGTCGCCGACTTTGGTGGAAAAGGAAGGGATATCC